>JAIRMD010000028.1 GCA_031258915.1 Prevotellaceae bacterium | reverse complement strand
GCGCGCTTAGCGCGTAGCTCCATGAATGATGCGGTGAACCGACAACATGCTTCAATGATATATTTTTTTAGCCACTATACCTAAACCATGCAATCCAAACAGCAATCCAAACAGCAATCCCTCAAGAATGACATTGTCCGCCATCTGTACTACTCCGGGCAGCTAACCATCCCCATGCTGCACAAGCTCGTCAACTATACCGTCCCCACGCTATGCAAGGTGATGGAGTCTCTGCTGCACCAGCAGGTGCTGGTGGTGACAGGCAAAGCCGCCTCCAACGGGGGGCGCTGCGCATACACCTACGCGCTCAACGCGAGCTACGCCAGCTGCGTAGTGGTATGCGTAGAGCGGTTTACCATGCGCATCGCCATAGCCAACCTGCGCAACGAGCTCATAACCCCCATAGCGGCCGTCAACATTGGCATTACCACCCCTAACGAGATGCTCAAAATTTTGCAGCGAAGCGTGCACAAAATCATCAACGAAAGCAGGGTTGACCGCAAGCATGTGCTGGGGATAAGCATTGCCATACCCGGGCTAACCGACAAAAATTCCGGCATTAACTATAACTACTTTGGCGATGTCAACCGCCCCGTTTCCGAGATTTTTTCGAAGATGTTTCCCTACCCTGTACTGGTACAGCACGACATGGACGCCATGACGCTCGCCGAGCATACCATAGGCTTGGGAAAAGGGGTGGAGAACATGCTCTACCTTTACGTAGGCGGCACCGGCATTGGGATGGGGATGGTGCTCAACGGCAAGCTCTACCTGGGGCGCGATGGCATGGTGGGAGAAATAGGCCATATCCCCATTGCAGACAACAACAAGCTGTGCCACTGCGGGAAAAAAGGTTGCATAGAGACCGAGATTTCCGAGTCGGCGATTGTTGCCAAAATACTGGAGAACATCCAAAGCGGCGCCAACACGATGCTAAGCAGCTACGTAAAAAGCGGGCGCTACCTCACCATGCAGCATATTTTGCAGGCGCTGCATAGCGGCGATACGTTCACCATCAACCTGTTTGCACAGATGTCGGAGCACCTGAGCAAGGTTATCACCATCATGCTGCACCTGCTCAACCCCGAGGTGATTATTCTGGGTGGCGAGCTTACGGCCGCCGGCCAGTACCTGACTTTCCCCATCCAGCAGCACCTGAACAGGCTGGCGCTACCGCAGCTGCTGAAGAGCTGCAAAATTACCACCTCTACGCTGGGCACCCATGCCCCGCTGCTGGGCAACGTTGCGTTCATGCTGGAGTACACGCTAAATAACAATAAATTTTTCGGCGCAGCGGCAAAGTAGCTCGCTTGCTTACCGCATCTTACGCTGTGAAGCTGCAATTTATTTTTCTGCACGCGCTTGCCTTATATTTTTTTTTACTTACTTTTGTGGCTAATAAAGTTACTTTAAGGCTTGAAAATAAAGCCTTTTGAAATCTGAAATCTTTTTTATGCACACACGATACAGGCTGCCCAAAGACGGCGGGCTGATGGCCAACGCCACGCCGAGCGATATTTTGCAGCGATACGAAAAAATACGCACCGGCATTTACGACAGCGAGTACAGCGGCGTACAGCACCTCTCCAACGTTATTGCTGAGATGATTAACAGCCACAGCAAAGCCAGCTCGGGCAAGGGCGCTGCCGCTCCCTTTGTGCTCGGCTTGAGCACAGGGCGTACCCCCATCGGCTTGTACCGCGAGCTGGTAAAGCGCTACCAAAAAGGCGAGGTTTCTTTTGAGAATGTGGTAGTTTACAGCCTTGATGAGCTCTACCCTATCAAGGCAACCGCGCAGCAAAGCCGGAACTACCGCATCCACGAAGATTTTTTGAGCCACGTGAACATCCGCCCCGAAAACATCCACATTTTTGACGGGGTAACGCCGCTCGACACCGTATCGGAGTACTGCAAGGCGTTTGAAAGCGGCATCCACAAAATAGACCTGATGATAATGGGCATGGGCGAGCAGGGGCAGATAGGGTTCAACGAGCCGGGCTCCTACGCCAAGTCGCGCACGCGGCTGGTGCGGCTCAACCACGCCACGCGAAAGGCGCTGCAGCCCCTGTTCCACAGCTACGACAGCATTCCGCGCATGGCCATAACGATGGGCATAGGGACAATTATGCGCTCCCAGCGCATCCTCCTGCTTGCGTGGGGCGAGAGCAAGGCCTCGATAGTGCGCAAGGTGGTAGAGGGCGAGGCTACCGACCAGATACCCGCCTCCCTGCTGCAAAACCACCCCAACATCGAAATGGTGGTTGACGAAACCGCCGCAGAGCTGCTCACGCGCGAGCAAACGCCCTGGCTGGTAGGCCCCTGCAAATGGACGAAAAAGTTCGCGCGAAAGGCGGTGGTATGGCTGTGCGGCGAGGTGAAAAAACCGATACTCAAGCTGACGTATCAGGACTACATCGAAAACTCACTCGGCCCGCTGCTCGAAAGCGTTGGCTCGTACGATAAGGTAAACATCGACATATTCAACGATTTGCAGCATACCATTACGGGATGGCCGGGCGGAAAACCCAACGCCAACGACGCAACGCGGCCCGTGCCGTCAAAGCCATTCCCCAAGCGGGTGCTCATCTTTTCGCCTCACCCCGACGACGACGTAATATCAATGGGCGGAACGTTTCTCCGCCTTGTTGACCAGGGGCACGACGTACACGTAGCCTACCAAACCTCCGGCAACGTGGCGGTGCACGATGATGTGGTTTTGCAGATAGTGGATACCGCTCGCGAGCTGAAGTTCGGCAACAAGTTTGACCACGTAAAAAACCTTATCGCCACAAAAAAAGCAGGCGAGCCGGAGCCCCGCGAGCTGCGCGACATCAAATCGGCCATACGGCGCGCCGAGGCAAAGGCTGCCTCGCGCCTGTTTGGGCTGAACGAGGAAACGCACGCGCACTTCCTCAACCTGCCGTTCTACGAAACAGGAGGCATAAAAAAGGGGATGCTACAGCAGGAAGACATCGACATTATGGTGCGCCTGCTCAACGAAGTAAAACCCCACCAAATCTACGCAGCCGGCGACCTCTCCGACCCGCACGGCACCCACCGCATCTGCATCGAGGCGGTGCTGGCAGCCATGCAAGCTGTAAAGCACGAGGCATGGGCAAAGGGCGTGCAGATGTGGCTCTACCGAGGCGCTTGGCAGGAGTGGGATTTGGGTGTGGTGGACATGGCCGTGCCCCTCAGCCCGGAGGAGATGATCAAAAAGCGGCACGCTATCTACCGCCACCTCTCGCAGAAGGACATCGTGCCCTTCCCCGGCAGCGACGCAAGGGAGTTTTGGGAGCGCACCGAAGACAGAACGCAAAACACAGCGCACCTGTACGACCAGCTGGGCATGGCGGAGTATCAGGCAATGGAGGTATTTGTGAAAATTGAGAATGGAGGAGCTGAGAACTGAAGCTCCTAAAATTGAAAACTAAAAGCTATAGCTATGCGATTAATTATAGAAAAAGATTCGCCCGCCGTGGCGCAACGTGCAGCGGCGTACATTACGGCAAGCATCAACAGGCATGTGCAGAAGTCGGACAAACCCTTTGTGCTGGGGCTTCCCACAGGCTCTACTCCGCTGGAAACGTACAGTGAGCTGATAAAAGCGCACCGGCAGGGTAGCGTCTCGTTCAAGAACGTGGTAACGTTCAACATGGACGAATACGTGGGGCTACCGCAAGACCACCCCGAAAGCTACCACTCGTTTATGTGGAGCAACCTCTTTAAGCACATTGATATTCCGCCCGAAAACGTGAACATACTCAACGGTAACGCAAGCAGCTTGGAGGCGGAGTGCCGCAGCTACGAGGATAAGATAGCCGGCGGCGGCGGCATCGACCTGTTTTTGGGCGGCGTGGGCAGCGACGGGCATATCGCATTCAACGAGCCGTTTTCGTCGCTCACCTCGCTCACCCGCATCAAAACGCTCACCCGCGACACGCTGGAAGCCAACGCACGCTTTTTTGGCAACGACGTGAACGCAGTGCCGCGCAGCGCGCTAACGGTGGGCATCGGCACCATCCTTGCGGCGCGGGAGGTGCTCATCCTCGCCACCGGAAGCAGCAAGGCGCTGGCGGTGAAGCACGGCGTGGAGGGCGCGTACTGCCAACGGTGGACTATTAGCGCACTTCAAGTTCACCCCCACGGGATGATTTTCTGCGATGATGCCGCCGCAGGCGAGCTTACGGTAAGCACGTACCGGTACTTTAAGGAGCTGGCGGACAACGAAAAGCTTAGCGTATAAAAAAGCAGGCGCCCAGAAGTAGCTACACGCTAATCAGCAGCTCGTACTTCTTTTGCCGGCTTTTCCAGCGCTCCATGGCGTACTGCTGCATATCCTCTACCTTGTCTTTTTCGTCCACTATTTCGACGCCCAGCAGCGACTCGATAATATCCTCTATGGTGGCAATGCCGCCCATCCCCCCGTACTCATCCACCACCAGAGCAATATGCTCCTTTTTTAGCAGCAGCCTATCCCATGCCTCAAGCACGGTAAGCGTTTCGGGGAAGGTTACGATCACCCTGCTGATGTCCCTGAGCTTCAGGTCAAACTGGTCTTCGGCCAGCTTCTCAAAAACCAAATCCCTCAGCACGTAGCCCGTAATATCGTCCTTGCTCCCCCGGTATATGGGAATACGCGAGAAGTGCAGAAAATCTTTATTCTTCAAAAATTCCTGCAGGGTCATATCCTCGTTGGCAGCAACCACCACAGTGCGCGGCGTCATAACCTCGGCAATGCGCACGCTCTTGAGCTTAATCAGGTTTTGTATAATTCTGTTTTCCTTGTCCGCAATAATGCCCTCCTGCTTGCCTATGCTTGCCAGCGCAGAGATCTCCTCCCTGCTCGTGGTCAGCTCCTTCCTGTCCTTCGAGAGCAGCTTTGTCAACGCCGCCGAAGCGATGACAAACGGATAGGTAATAACAATCATCACCTTAATGGTTGGGTAGGAAATGCCGACCAGCCTTTTGCAGTAGGTTGTCCCTATGGTTTTGGGGATAATTTCGGTAAAGACAAGTATCAGTATGGTAAGGGTAGCAGACACAACTCCCATGTAGGCTTCGCCGAAAAGCAGCGTTGCCTGCATACCTACCCCCGTAGCGCCAACGGTGTGGGCTACCGTATTCAGCGAAAGTATGGCCGACAGAGGCTTGTCGATATACTCTTTGAAGCGGATCATCGCCGCGGCCCCTTTGCTGCCCTGCTCGGCCTGCGACTTCAGGTAGGGGGCAGGCATCGAAAGCAGCGCCGCCTCCATAATGGAGCACAAAAATGAGGTGAACAGGGCAATAAACAGGTATGTAAATAGCAGCGTCATGTTGTGTAGCTCGCTAATGGTTCTACAAGTGTACGTAAAGCTTCTGAGCCATACGCTTCTGAGCCATAGGCTCCTGCGGCTAAGCCTCGCCGCTCGGCCGCAAAAACGTCTCTGACAGCCGGGTAAGCGCGCAGCAGGTAGCCGGCTACCTTTTCGGCAGGCAAAAATTCGGCTGCCTCGATGCCCTCCTCCGCTTGCGGCCGCAGCCTGCGCTGCTTTCCGGAGCAGGTCATGGCGTACCAGCAGGTTTTCTTGAGCACGTCAACGCCCTGCAGCGCGTAGGTGTGGTAGGTAGCCACCAGCAATCCTTGCAGCGTCAGCCTGCTGATGCCGCACTCCTCCATGACCTCGCGAACGGCGGCTTGCTCCATGCTTTCGCCCTCCTCGCGCTTGCCCTTAGGTAAATCCCACCTGCCGTTGCGAAAAATCATCAGGTATTCGCCGGCGCTGTTTTTGACCAGCCCGCCCGCCGCCTCAACCAGCCGGTAGCGGCTACAAAAATACGCCCACTCGCCCTCGCCAATTAGCGCTTCGCTATCGCCGAATGATACTTTGTAATGTGGCATAAAATCTTTGAATCTGAAATCTGAAATCAAATCAGCACCCCCCTACCCTCCCGCACCAGCTCGTAGGGCTGCACGGTGCAGTCGACAATGGTGGATGGGATATTTCCACCCGGCCCGCCGTCTACAACGATGTCCACCTGCTTGCCGTACTGCTCGTGCAGCTCGTCGGGGTCGGTGATGTACTCCAGCACCTCGTCCGCGCTTTTGATAGAGGTGGTGAGCAGCGGGCAGCCCAGCGGTTCGAGCAGAGCCGATAGAATCCGGTTGTTGGGGATGCGCACGCCTATGCTCTTGCGGCGGTTTTGCAACTTCTCGGGCACCTTGCCCGAAGCCTTGAGAATGAACGTAAACGCACCGGGTAAATTTTGCTTGAGCACTTTGAAGGTTTGGTTATCTACCTTAGCGTAGTCCGACAGGTAGCTCAGGCTGGAAAAGATGAAGGAAAAGTTAGCATCTTTCTCCTTCACACCCTTTATGCGCAGCATCGCCTCGTACGCCTTTTTGCTGCTCAAGGCGCACATAAACGCATACACCGTATCGGTAGGGCAGATGACCACGCCGCCTTGCCGCAGCACGCCGGCTACCTGCGCAACCTCGCGAGCGCTGGGGTTGATGGGATGAATGTGTAAAAACATGGGGTGCCTAACTCCTAACTATAAAAAAGGGGCAAGCCCCTTATATCGCACCGCTACAACTACCTACCCTTGCTATCTTCCAATCCTGGGGGAGTTCGGCAGGAGCTGGTCGTATAAGACTTACCCCCAAAGCAGGCGCAAAGGTAGCACAATCTTTTTACTTTCACAAAACAAAACCTTACCTTTGCACAAATTTATTCGGAAAAAACGTGGATATATCAATTGTTATTCCCTTGTACAACGAGGAAAAATCGCTGCCGGAGCTCACGGCGTGGATAAAGCGCGTGGTTGATGCGCACCAGCTCCGCTGCGAGGTCATCATGGTTGACGACGGCAGCACCGACGGCTCGTGGAGCACAGTGCAGCAGCTCTCGAAGGTGTATGGCGAAATGGTGCGCGGCATACGCTTTCAGCATAACTACGGCAAGTCGGCTGCGCTTTTTTGCGGCTTCGAAATGGCGCAGGGTGCGGTGGTGGTCACCATGGATGCCGACCTGCAGGACAGCCCGGACGAGCTGCCGGAGCTCTACCGCATGGTGCAGGCGGAGGGCTACGATGTGGTGTCGGGGTGGAAGAAAAAGCGCTACGACCCGCTCGGCAAGAGGCTCCCGAGCAAGCTCTACAACGCTACGGTGCGCCGCATCACGGGCATTAAGCTGCACGACTTCAACTGCGGGCTTAAAGCCTACAAAAAGAAGGTGGTGAAAAGCATTGAAGTGTTTGGCGACATGCACCGCTACATTCCGGTGCTGGCCAAGCAGGCCGGATTCCGAAAAATCGGCGAAAAGGTGGTGCAGCACAGGGCGCGAAAGTACGGCGAGAGCAAGTTCGGGTGGCAGCGCCTCCTGACGGGCTCCCTCGACCTGCTATCGGTGCTGTTCCTCACCAAGTTCGGAAAAAAACCAATGCACTTTTTTGGCGTGCTGGGCACGCTCATGTTCCTGATAGGGCTTGCCATGGCCATATACCTCGGCGCAAGCAAGATTTACCGCATAAACCACAGCCTGCCCGCAACCCTCATCACCAGCAGCCCCTACTTCTACATTGACCTAACGGTGATGATCATGGGCACGCTGCTGTTCCTGTCGGGCTACTTAGGCGAGCTCATTGTGCGCAACGCCGGCGACCGCAACCAGTATACGGTCGAAGAAAAATTTTGAGGCGCGGGGCTTAGCCGGGCATAAACCCTTGCGCGCTACCTTGCCAACGGGTAGAATGCCTCCGGCACGTACTCCACCTCGCAGCGCTCGCCGCTTACTACCACGTTGATTACGTCAAATTGCACATCCTGCGTGAGGCCAAAGCGCTGCACGTAGGCGTTGGCAGCAGACACCGTGTTCTGCTGCTTGTGCCTGCCAACGCTTGCCTGCGGCGCCACCAAAAAACCTGCGCGGCGCGTCTTGACCTCCACTATATGCAGCGTTTTGTTTTTCAGAGCTACAATATCCAACTCCTTGTGCCCCCACCGCCAGTTTACATCGCAGATGTCAAACCCGTGCGCTATCAGGTAATTTTTGGCGGCCTCCTCGCCGCGCTTTCCAAAATCTATGGTGCTCATAAGGAGTTGTCCACGAATAACATTTTTTCCCGCCATTTGCCACCATTGCCTTACGCCGTTTGCTGCGAATGGCGCTGTAATTTTTGCTGCAAAATTAGCTGAAAAACCTCAGCTTTCCAAGTGCGCGACGAGATAAAAAATCGGGGATGCTACATGGTCGCCTCATGGGTAGGATGTTCAGAGCCGATGAAATTTTTCTTGCAAAAATCTTCCGTTTCTACCAACATTCCGTCCCTAACGGGTAGGGTGTTCAGACCCTACCAAAAACCTCTTTTAATTATTCAGCATTTTTCTTCGCTTAACTGTCCTATTTTCAGATAAATGCTCTTTACGCCAAGCGTCTAAATCGGCCAGAGAAAATGGGGTGTCAATAAATTAAGTACTCAAATTTGGTCGAATAATATAGTTCCATTCGCCGTGAAATTTGTATCGTTTTCACTACTGACCGACTAATCTAAAAACTTGCTGGTTTTTATTGATTAACATGTTGATATTTAGTTGTTTAATTTTTTGTTTCAAAAACCTACCCCCCCCCTAAAAAAGTGCCAATTGTATGGTCTCAGGACTTTTGTTTTTACTCGCTGTTCGTTTGGCATACGCCCGCCCTCCTTCGGTTACTACCCACGACAAATCCAAATGGCTTATCAAGTGGATGAGAATCAACGCCGCTACTGTTGCAAACGCCTTCTTCGTCTGCGATAGGCGACGGATTACATTCAGCAGATTTTTTAGTCGGTCAGTAGTGAATTCCAAATTGTATAGTTTTCTGACTTACGCCAGATAATTTGGATATGAGAGTGATACCTCCCCAACCATAAGATATAGCTTCCGATGCAAGATATATCCTTGATTGTTTTTCATTTAGCTGATTTAGATTTATCCTTATCCGTTTTTGCATTGTTTCGTGTGTTTCCATTATCTTATTTTTGCTGCAAAGATAACCTTTTTTATTTAATTAGAAAAATTATTTAAGTATGTTATTTTTTGACATCCCAAAAATTACAACTTTTGGGCGACCTGCAATGGTCGCCCTTTTTAGTGCGCCGTGCATGTCATATAACTAGGTGGTGGAAGTCCACTATGGGGGTCGGTAGTTACCAACCATTAGCTCAAGGCAAGGGTGTCCATTGCGAAGTGGAATCTGAAGGAAGCCGGCGGCAAATTTCCGAACCGAGGCACACGA
>JAIRMD010000247.1 GCA_031258915.1 Prevotellaceae bacterium | reverse complement strand
CATCCCCCGTTCCGTAGGGGAACAACATCAATATCAGGCATTTTTCTGTTGACGTTGTTCCCCTACGGGGAACGGGGACGCATCATACGCTTTTTCTACTGATATGAATGCCCTAAAGGACAATGCACAAAACCTGCCCGCGTGCAGTATAAGAAGCATACCGATGCTGACAGCCAAGTAAGATAAGTAAGGTAAATTAATTTTAATCAATAAAATTTTTATGGCAATTAATTTAACAAAAGGACAGCGAATAGAAATTGGGCTGTCGAAAGTAGGAGTAGGTTTGGGCTGGGACCCGAACGAAGGTACAGGGTTCGATTTCGACCTCGATGCTTCGGCATTCATGCTGGGGGCCAACAAAAAACTTCTGAAGGATGAGTTTTTTGTGTTTTACAACAATCCGAAATCACCCGACGGCGCAGTAGAATCGTCTGGAGATGATTTGACCGGCGGCAACAGCGATGGCGACGACGAAACGCTGACGGTGGATTTGACAAAAGTTGATTCACGGGTTCAGGAAATCATTTTCACTGTAACGATTCACGATTACGAAGCCCGCAGGCAGAACTTCGGGCAGGTACGCAATTCGTTTATTCGCATTTACAATGCTCAAACCAGTGAGGAAATTGCAAAGTACGATTTGGACGAAGATTTTTCGGTTGAAACCGCCGTAGAATTTGGCCGCCTGTACCGCAGAAACAGCGAATGGAAATTCGAGGCAATGGGCATCGGCTATAAAGGTGGGTTGCAGTACTTTGTAAATAAATATGTGTGATCTTTAAAGCATGAAATTATGGCTATCAGATTAGAAAAACAAGGCGATTCGCACCGAATTGACCTGACAAAGCGTGGCGGCAACGCTTCAAAAGAAATCGTTATCAACCTGAACTGGTCGCAGGGAAATCAAAGCGGATGGTCAAAATTTTGGAGCGGCAACAAATCTGTTGACCTTGATTTAGGCGTATGGTACGAGCTGCAAAGCGGCAGCAAATCCTGCATTGACGGCTTGCAGTTTGCTCACGGACAGGGAGGAAATAAAAATCAGCTTACAAAGCAGGGCTGCTACACGCAAGCGCCGTGGATTTGGCACAGCGGCGACGACCGCTCGGGCGCTGCAAGCGATGGCGAAAACATTTTGCTCAACCCGCAGGGGCTCTCCGACATCAAGCGCATTACCGTATACACCTTTATATATGATGGCGCTGCAAAATGGGCGGAAACCAACGCTGTGGTTACGGTAAAAGTTTCCGGCAATCCCGATATTGCTGTCGAAATGGGCAAGCAGTACAGCGCGGAAAAATTCTGCGCCATTGCCGAAATCCTCTTCGACAGCAATTCAATGACAGTAAAAAAACTCGTAACATTCCACAACGGGCACGGCGATTGCGACAAGCAATACGGCTGGGGAATGCGGTGGCACGCAGGTAATAAATAATTAATTAATCCTTAATACATTAATAGTATGGCTATCAACTTAGAAAAAGGAGGACGCGCGTTGCTTTCCCTCCCAAAATTTGTAATCGGGCTTGGCTGGGATGCCAACTCGTCAAGCACGGGCGTAGATTTCGACCTTGATGCTTCGGTTTTTATTCTCGGTGAAAACAAAAAATGCCTGACCGATGAATACTTTGTGTTTTACAACAACCTGAAATCGCCCGACGGAGCGGTAGAGCATACCGGCGACAACCTGACGGGCGATGGCGATGGCGATGATGAAAGCATCAAAGTTGATTTGTCAAAAATCAACCCAAATGCTACGGAAATTGTTGTGGTAGTAACTATCCACAAAGCGGATGAGCGCCGCCAGAATTTTGGACAGGTGCGCAACTCTTTTGTGCGGATTTACAACCCCGACAACAGCGAGGAGCTTCTTAAATATGAATTGGAGGAAGATTTTTCGGTGGAAACAGCCGTTGAGTTCGGCAGAATTTACAAGCGCAATGGCGAGTGGAAATTTGAAGCTGTTGGCGTAGGGCAAAAAGGCGGATTGGACGTTTACTTGAATAAATATAACTAACTAAAAATAAAACTATTATGGCTATTAAATTGGAAAAAGGTCAGAGAATCAACCTTGAAAAAGGCAGCGGAGGCAAGCTGCAAAATCTTTGCGTGGGCGTTAACTGGGGCGCAATTAAAAAGACGAATTGGCTGGGCTTCAAATCAGTGGAAGCGGTAGACTTAGATGCCAGCTGCGCTACATTTGACGCAAGCAACAAAATGCAGGAAATAATCTATTTTAGAAACCTGAAATCCAAAAACGGCTCAATCAGGCACAGCGGCGACGACTTAACCGGCGACATGGGCGGCGACGACGGATTGGATAATGAAGTAATTACGGTTGATTTGGCAAAGCTGCCTGCCGAAGTAGAAAAAATCGCTTTCGTGCTGAACAGCTTCCGAGGACACGATTTCAAAACCATCCCATTTGCCTCTATTCGTATTTACGAGGGAACGCCTACTCGCGTCAATGAAGTTTTTGCCACGTACGATGTTGCTAACGACGCTACTTTTGCAGGTAGCGTTTCGATGGTAATGGGCGTGTTTTACAAGCGCAACGGCGAGTGGAAGTTCAACGCTATCGGCGAAGCAACCCGCGACAAAGATTTACAGGGAACATTAACGACGGTAATTTCGAAATATTTATAAGTATGGCAAGAAGACTTCCCGTTTACTTGGTGCTCGACACCTCCGGCTCGATGATGGGCGAGCCGATTGCAGCCGTTGAAACCGGCGTGCAAACATTAGTGAGCGCTTTGAGGCAAGATCCTTATGCGCTCGAAACGGCTTATTTGAGCGTGATTACGTTTGACAGCAGCGCAAAGCAAGTCGTTCCGCTAACCGAGCTCACGGCTTTCCAAATGCCTTCCATTCAGGCGAATGGATTAACTTCTCTGGGCAGCGCCTTATCGTTGCTGGCGAATAAAATCGACAGCGAGGTAACCAAAACAACGGCCGAAACGAAAGGCGACTGGAAGCCGCTGGTTTTTATTATGACCGATGGCGGCCCGACCGACGATTGGCAGAAAGGGCTTAACGAGCTCAAAAAACGCAGAACAGGTATGGTTGTTGCCTGCGCGGCCGGACAGGGCGCAGATACCAACGTGCTAAAGCAGATTACGGAGTGCGTCGTCCAGCTGGATACTGCCGACAGATCTACCATCAAAGCATTCTTTAAGTGGGTTTCGGCTTCGGTAAGTACCGGCAGCCAGAAAGTGGACAGCGGTACGGAAATGGTGGGCCTTGGCGAGCTGCCGCCGCCGCCGCCCGAAGTGAATATCGTAGTATAGTGGCGATGGGCAGGAGCAAATCAGCTATTGCGGGCATGTCGGCTTTGTTAGGTATGCTGTTTTCAATTTTTTCGGGAGGAAAAAAGCGATGAGAAGATTACCGGTATATTTACTGTTAGACACTTCCGGCTCAATGCGGGGCGAGCCAATAGAAGCCGTTAAAGTCGGGCTTGATGCAATGGTGGCGAGCTTGCGGCAAGACCCTTTCGCTTTGGAGTCGGTGCATATCAGCATTATTACATTCGACAAGGATGTAAAGCAAATTATGCCTTTGACTGAGCTGGAGAGCATGCAAATTCCCGACATACAAACGCCCGAGTCGGGGCCAACTCATTTAGGGATGGCGCTGGAGTTGCTTTGCCAAAAAGTAGATGCTGAGGTGCAGCTGAGCACTCCCGAAAGAAAAGGCGATTGGATGCCTCTGCTGTTTATTATGACAGACGGCAAGCCGTCGGATGTGCAGCTGTATAATCAGATGATCCCAGAAGTTAAAAAGCGGCATTTCGGAAGCATTATCGCCTGCGCGGCAGGGGTAAAAGCCGACACAAAACCGCTGGAGCTGCTTACCAGCCAGGTGTATTCGCTGGATACAACGGACAGCACAACGTTTAAGCAATTCTTTAAGTGGGTATCGGCTTCGGTAAGCGTTGGAAATCGCAGCATTGGAGCAGCAGATGAAATCGTTTTGCCGCCGCCGCCGCCCGAAGTGCATAATATAATTTAATAAAACAGTGGGAAGTATACTTTACATAGTGGTCAGCGCTGCAATTGTAGCCCTTTTTGCCTACTCCAAGCTAACGCCACATAAAGCAAGATTAACAGGGCAATACCTTAAAATGTTTTCTTTCTGCGAAAAAATTTTCAAGCCTGTCTTGAATTTGCTGTGCAAAATAGCCAAACCTGCACAAGTGGGCAACGGCATTGCGGTTGATATGTCGCAGATTATGCTGCTGCTCATTTTGCTTTTGGCGTTGAAATTTATTTAGCGCATTATACATGAGAAGGCGCTTTAAGTGTCCGTAATATGGATGTAGAACAAGGGGTTAAGCATGGAAACAATCAAAAAATATTTAGCCGAAATAGCTTCGGACGAAAATCAGGTAAAAGACTTTCTCGAAAAAAACGAAACGGAAATCAGGTCATTTTTCGCAGAGCTTTGGAGAAAACACAGCCCTGCTGCTGCTGCACAGCCGGTAGCAGAAGCTGCAGCTGACAATCAACAAGCGCAAACAGGTACGCAGAGATTTAACGCCGGAGTGCAACCAGACAACGAAAAGGCAAAAAACGATTCTTTGGCTTTCCAAATAAAAAACAAGCAGATAGCCTTCCAAAACGGGAAAGTCGGCCAGGCGTATTGTGTCGATTTCGATATTGAAACACTGGGTATTCCGGACATAGCCGAAGTTACTTTTGAAGGATTAGAGGCAATCGGGTTACAGCACCTGCCGGAAGAAAAGTGCATAAAAGGTAATCCTACTCAAGCAGGCGACCATAAGATTGAGATGAAGTTCAAGCGCAAAGATTGGGAAGAAGGGAAACCTTTGCTGGTGCGAGAAGTTGTTTTCATTATCAATCCCGACCCGCGAGTTTTGTGGAGTAAGAATATCCCAACACCCGAAGATATTGAGTACTACAAACCCGATAGCGGCAAGCTATTTGTAAAAGTAGCATCAAAGAAAACAAAAGGAGTTTTTGGCTTGGGTAAAAAGGAGTTAGCCCGCAAAGATATGGTTGCGGCGAGCCAGCGCGGTCGCTCTCATGCTATCGAAGGCAAACCTCGCGATGATGATTTCTTACTCTACTTCGACGAAGAGGCAGAATGGTATGTAATGGTGGTTGCCGATGGCGCAGGGTCTGCACAATTTTCACGAAAAGGGTCGCAAATCGCTTGTCAAACGGTGATAGAAGTTTGCCAAGAAAAAATTGCAGCTAAAAAGGGAGATTTCAGCAAGCTAAAAGCTACCGAACAAAAAAACGAAATCGGGAAAATTTTGCAGGAAATAATCAGCAATGCTGTTTTTTCTGCTCATAAAACCATTGAAACAGAGGCAAAAGAAAAAGGAAGGCCAATAAAGGACTACGCGACGACTTTGCTGGTTTCCCTATGTAAAAAGTTCGACTATGGCTGGTTTGTCGGCGCTTGGTGGGTAGGCGATGGCGGCATTGGTATTTACCGAAAAGAACCCGAATACCTGAAAGTGCTGGGCGAACCGGATGGCGGCGAATTTGCAGGGCAAACACGCTTCCTGACGATGCCCGACATTATCCAAAAAGAGCTTTACACCCGCATCCGGTTTGATGTGGTGGAAGATTTTACGGCGTTGATTCTAATGACCGACGGCGTTACCGACCCGAAATTTGAAACCGACGCTAACCTCAACCGTATTGAAAAGTGGCACGCCCTCTGGGACGACCTCAACGGTAGCAACGAAGACAGCGTGAGTGTTGCTTTTTCGGACGATAGCGAGCAAGTAGCGGAGCAGCTCTTGAGATGGCTGGATTTCTGGTCGAAAGGCAATCACGACGACAGGACAATAGCAATTTTATTTTAGAGGTTATGGCAAATACGGTTAAAATAAAAGCAACAGATGGATCAGATGTGGAATTTGTAGATACCGTTATTGGCGCCGGTGGAATGAAAGATGTCTACTTCAGCCCCGATAAGTCGCATGTTGTAGCATTTTTTCGCGACAGGCAGGATTTCAACGCCAAAGACCGTTTGCAAAATATCACAGGCGTTTACCGCGAAAAAATTTTCAACCAGATTGGCGGCGAATACTGGAAAGATTTGTACTGCTGGCCTACTAAAATTGTAGAACACAACGGCAAGCTTGGCTTGGTATGCCCGACTTACCATAAGCATTTTTTCTTCTCGACAGGTTCTATCAACAACGATTTTCTTGGCATCAAAGGCAAAGAAAAAGAAGGAAAATGGTATGCTTCGGCAAAAAACCAAAATAAATTCCTTGACCCAAAAGAGCGGGGCGACTGGTTTAAGTATTTCCAAATTTGCATAAATATCAGCCGCGCCGTGCGGCGATTGCACGCTGCCGGGCTTGCCCACTCCGATTTATCATACAAAAACGTACTGCTTGACCCTACTTCGGGCAAGGCTTCCATCATTGATATAGACGGATTGGTTGTTCCCGGAAAGTATCCGCCCGACGTGCTGGGAACGCCCGATTTTATTGCCCCCGAAGTAATTGCCACCAAGCATTTGAAGATGGGCGACGCTGCACGGCAGCTACCCAAAATTACAACCGACCGCCACGCTTTGGCTGTAATGATTTACATGTATTTGCTTTATCGCCACCCTTTGCGAGGCGGGAAAGTGTGGGATACCGACCCTGCCAAAGACGAAGATTTGTCGATGGGAGCAAAAGCCCTGTTTGTTGAACACCCTACCGATACTGCTAACCGAGTAAAAGTAAAAGATTTACAGCCTTCACAGCTGCCGCAGGGCGACCCGACTAAAATCCCGTATTCCGTTTGCGGTCCTTACTTGAAAAAATTGTTTGATAGCGCATTCATTGATGGGCTGCATAATCCCGCTGCGCGGCCAACCGCCGACGAATGGGAGCAAGCGCTTTTGAAAACCGTTGATTTAATGCAGCCCTGCCAAAACCCAAGCTGCTGGCACAAATGGTTTGTGTTTGACAATACAGCCAAGCCCAAATGCCCATTTTGTGGAGCAGAATATCACGGGCAGCTGCCTGTGCTAAACTTGTATTCGTCTCGCCGTGCAGGTACGTTCACGCCCGACGATTACCGCCTTATGGTTTTTAGCGAGCAGGGGCTGTACCAGTGGCACGTCAATCGCAACATTTCGCCAAACGAAAAATTGACCGCAGAGCAGAAAAAGCGAGCCGGCTACTTTCTTTTCCATAATAATAAATGGCTGCTCGTAAATGAACGGCTGAATGATTTGGAGGATAAAACCGAAGGCAAAAAAATTTTAATCGGCCAATTCGTAGAGCTTACAGACGGAAAACAAATACTGCTCTCAAAAGAAGATGGCGGGAGATTGATTATTGTGCAATTAGTAGCAAATAAAAGGTAAAGCACGCTTCACCTTTATTTGCCGGATATTTTGCTTTAGCGAGCTGAATTGCAGAGCAAGCAACTCTGCCGTTAAGTACGAAACGGCGGATTTTATTAATTTTTAAATTTTATAAGCATGAGTACTTTAAGTGAATTGAAAAAGTCCATCCTTGCGGATGGCGTGATTGACGAAGCCGAAGTAAAGCAGCTTCGCGAAGCGCTATACGCCGATGGCAAAATTGACAAAGAGGAAGCGGAATTTCTGTTCGAGCTGAACGATGCCGTTTCGGGTAAAAACAACCATTCAAGCTGGGAAACCCTTTTCGTGGAAGCCATTACAAGCTTTCTACTCGAAGACGAGCAGTCTCCCGGCGAAATTGACGAGGCGGAAGCCCAGTGGCTCTTGGCGAAAGTTCAGGGCGACGGTCAGCTGGACAAGACTGAAAAAGCCTTGCTGGACAACCTGAAAGCGAAAGCCAAAAAGTTGCCGGACGCTTTGAACTTGAAGTAAGCGGAGCCAATGTACTACGTTTTTAGAAATAATCAACCGTTTGGCCCCTACTCCGGCGACGTTTTGGCAGCATACGTGGAGGATGGAAAAATTTTGAGGTGCGACAAGGCATACCCAGCCTCGACCCCGCAGGACGTTAGAACGGTTGGTTATTTTCTGAAAATTAGCGGAGTAAAGGTAAGCATCAAGCACAAAGGCTCCGTTTTTTTGCAGCTGAAGGACATCGGGCGCGAGCTGATTATTCCGAAAGCCATTTTTTCGCGCAAAGAAATCATGAAAGACAGCCGGCTCCTGTGGCTGGCCTTGCTGGGGCTTTCCCCCGCCTTTCTGATAGGGCTTTTCTCGGCGGTTCCCCTCATCACCTTTTACGTGATTTCTCTGTATTTTTCCACTATCTGGGGGCTGTTCTTTTTCTACTTTTTCAAAACGCCGCAAGTCAACACGAAAACAACGATTGCGCTGTTTTTCACCCTTCAGCTCTTCGTTTTTACGGTGTGGGACATCCTGCACCTGCCGGCGTGGCCTGGCATCAACCTCTTGTACCGCCTTACGGAAAGCCACTCCATACCGCTGAAGTTAGCCGGATTTATTTTCGGAGTAGGCTTGCTGGAGGAGGCCGCCAAAGCGGTGCCCCTGCTGCTGATTGTTTGCCGCGCAAAAGAGCCGTACATCCCGCAATCGCTGGTCTTCTACGGCTTGATGTCGGGCATTGCTTTCGGTGTTTTTGAAGGCGTTCAGTATCAGATGACGGTGAATACGCAGCTGGATTACGCCAGCGCTTTTTTTATGAACGTGGCGCGCCTTACGAGCTTGCCGTTCCTGCACGCTGTCTGGGCGGGAGTGGCAGGGTACTTCATTGCATTCGCCAATTTGTACCCCAAGTACCGGCGCTCACTGTACTCCCTGGCAATACTTATTCCCGCTGCCATCCACGGGCTATACGACACATTAGGCTGGAGCATCTTGGGCTTGCTTCTTACGCTGATGAGCGTCGTCCTGCTGATGAGCTACTTGAAGCAGGGAGTCAGCTACCAGTCAAAATTGTCTAAATAACTTTACATAATTTAAACATCAAATCATGAACTCAAACGAATTAAAAAAACATCACTACACCGGCTTAACCGACGCTCAAGTGCTCGAAAGCCGTAACCAGCACGGCGAGAACGTTTTAACTCCGCCGGAGAAAGAGTCTCTATGGTCGCAATTTCTGGAAAAATTCACCGACCCGATTATCATCATCCTGCTGGTAGCGCTGGCGTTGTCCATTGGCGTATCGTGCTACGAGTTTTTTTCGGGGCACGCCGGCGTGAGCGCCTTTTTCGAGCCTGCCGGCATTCTGATAGCTGTGCTGCTGGCTACGGTGGTTGGCTTTTGCTTTGAGCTGAGCGCCAACAAAAAGTTCGAGGTGCTGAACAAAGTAAACGATGATACGCTGGTGAAGGTAATTCGTAACGGCAACATCTGTCAAATTCCTAAAAAAGAAGTTGTTGTTGGCGATATTGTAGTTTTGGAAACGGGCGAAGAAGTGCCCGCCGACGGCGAGCTTTTGGAAGCCATATCTCTGCAAATCAACGAATCGACGCTGACCGGCGAGCCGGTCATCAAAAAGACGACAAACCCCGCCAACTTTGAAAAGGATGCCACCTACCCCTCCAACCACGCCCTGAAAGGTACGACTGTTGCCGACGGGCACGGCATTATGCAAGTATCGAAGGTTGGCGATGCCACCGAATACGGCAAGGTCTACGAGGGCGCTCAAATCGACGGCAGCGTGGAAACGCCGCTCAACCAGCAGCTGAACAGGCTGGCAGGCATGATTACTAAGGCAAGCTACGCCATCGCCGCGCTGATTATTGCCGGCCGGCTGGTTAGCTACTTCATCGGGTTGGAGGCGTTTGACTGGATCGCGTTCGGCGGTTACTTCCTCAAGACGGTAATGATTGCCGTCACGGTGATTGTGGTAGCCGTTCCGGAAGGCTTGCCGATGTCCGTAACCCTAAGCTTGGCGTTGAGCATGAAGCGGATGCTATCGACTAATAACCTCGTCCGCAAAATGCACGCCTGCGAAACGATGGGCGCCGCCACCGTAATATGCACCGATAAAACGGGTACGCTCACGCAAAATCAAATGAAAGTCTGGAGCTACGATTTTTATGACTTCAATGATTGCCTTAACAAAAACAGCCAAAGCAACCCCACAAATCACAGCCCGGACATTATTTACGAGGGCATTGCCGCCAACTCAACTGCCTACCTCGATTTTTCTGACCCTGCAAAAGTAAAGGCGCTGGGCAACCCTACGGAGGGCGCCCTGCTGCTATGGCTGCACGATAGCGGCGTTAGCTACCTGCCGCTGCGTGAAGACGCAGAGGTCGTGGAGCAGCTGACTTTTTCTACCGAGCGCAAGTACATGGCTACCATCGTCAGCTCGCCATTGCTGGGCAAAAAAGTACTTTACGTGAAGGGCGCACCGGAAATTGTTTTGGGGCTATGCAAAAGTATCCCTGCCGAAAAATCGGAAATCGAAAAGCAGCTGCTCGACTACCAAAATAAGGCAATGCGAACCTTGGGCTTTGCGTACCAAATCGTAGAAGACGACAACGCCCATATACATGAAGGCCAGCTGCAAAACACGAGCTTAACCTTCTTGGGGATTGTGGCCATATCCGACCCTGTTCGCGCCGAAGTTCCGGATGCCGTGAAAAGCTGCCTGAGCGCCGGCATTGGCGTAAAGATTGTAACCGGCGATACTCCGGGAACGGCAAAGGAAATAGGTCGCCAGATCGGGCTTTGGGAAAAGGGCGAAGACGAATCGCACCACCTCACCGGAACGGAATTTGCCGCCATGTCCGACGAATCGCTGTTAAGCCGCATTTTGGGCCTGAAAATCCTTTCCCGCGCCCGCCCGATGGACAAGCAGCGGCTGGTGCAGCTTTTGCAGTCCAAAAATCAGGTGGTGGCAGTTACCGGCGACGGCACAAACGACGCACCGGCGCTGAACGTCGCGCAGGTAGGGCTTTCGATGGGCGACGGCACATCGGTTGCCAAAGAAGCGAGCGATATTACCATCCTGGATAACTCCTTCAGCAGCATTTCGCGGGCTGTGATGTGGGGACGCTCGCTGTACCAAAACATTCAGCGCTTCATCCTATTTCAGATGACCATCAACGTGGCGGCATGCCTTATCGTGCTAATCGGTGCGTTTCTTGGAACAGAATCGCCGCTAACCGTTACGCAAATGCTGTGGGTAAACCTGATTATGGACACTTTTGCAGCGCTGGCTTTGGCCTCTTTGCCGCCCAACGAAAAGGTAATGAAAGATAAACCCCGCAAAACCACCGACTACATCATCAGCAAGCCGATGGCAAAAAGCATTTTGGGGGTTGGGATGCTCTTTGTGGCGCTGCTGTTCGGCTTGGTGCAATACTTCAAGCATGTCGATGTTGCCTCGCTGAGCGATTT
>JAIRMD010000138.1 GCA_031258915.1 Prevotellaceae bacterium | reverse complement strand
CAACCCTGTCAAAATTATTTTTGGCAGGCAAACTATTGGCAAGCTGGCCAACGAAATACCCTCCGGCGCAAAGGTGCTGGTTACCTACGGCGGCGGCAGCATCAAGAAAAACGGCGTGTACGAGCAGGTGAAAGCCGCGCTTAGCGGCTTCGGCTGGCTGGAGTTTGGCGGCATTGAGCCTAACCCGCGCTACGAAACCTGCATGAAAGCGGTGGAGCTCGTCCGCAGAGAAAAGGTAGCTTTCCTGCTGGCCGTAGGCGGCGGCTCTGTTGCCGACGGTACCAAGTTCATTGCGGCAGCTGCGAGCTTTGAGGGCGATCCTTGGGACATCATCGCCAAGCGCACCCCGGTTACCGCTGCCCTCCCCGTTGGCGTGGTGCTCACGCTGCCCGCCACCGGCACCGAAATGAACGGCAACTCCGTAGTTACCCGCGCGGCAACGCAGGAGAAGCTCTCGTTCTCCTCGCCGCTGGTGTACCCAAAGTTCTCCATTCTCGACCCGGAAGCGACCTACTCGCTGCCGCCCCGCCAGATTTCAAACGGCGTGGTGGATGCCTTTGTGCACGTTGCCGAGCAGTACATGAACCCGCCGGCAAGCGCCCCCCTGCAAGACTACTACGCGGAGAGCATTCTCAAGGTGCTCACCGAAGACGGCCCCAAAGCGCTAAGCACGCCGCTCGACTACAACGTCCGCGCAAGCGTGATGTGGGCGGCTACCATGGCGCTCAACGGCCTTATCGGGTGCGGCGTGCCGCAGGACTGGAGCACGCACGACATTGGCCACGAGCTTACCGCCCTGCATGGCCTCGACCACGGGCAAACGCTGGCGGTGGTGATGCCCGGCGTGTGGCGTACGCTGCGAGCGCAAAAGTTCGAAAAGCTGCTGCAGATGGGTGAGCGCGTGTTTGGCATTACCGGCGGCTCTCCCGAAGAGCGGGCGGAGGCGGCTATTGATGCCACCGAAAACTTCTTCCGCTCGCTGGGCACAAAAACAAGGCTCTCGGAGCACGGGCTTGACGCAAGCATCATAGAGCCTATTGCGCAGCGCTTCGCCACGCGCGGCCACGCCTTCATCACCCCTGCTATGGTGCGGGAGGTGCTGGGGCAAAGAGTATGAATTGGCCATGCTGCCCGCGTGCAGCATAAAACTAACAACTTACAACTAACAACTTACGACTTACGACTTACGACTTACGACTTACAACTTACAACTTACAACTTACAAATGGTCGATAGCACAACCGCCGTACAGCTGCTGCAAGCGCTCATTGCGGTACCTTCCTTTTCGCGGGAGGAGGAGGGCACGGCGAGCGTCATTTTTGATTTTTTGCAGGAGCAAAAAGTATCGCCCAAGCGCCACTTGAACAACGTCTATTCGCTTTGCGAGCGCTACGACGCGGCAAAGCCAACCCTGCTGCTCTGCTCGCACCACGATACGGTGCGCCCCGCCGCCGGGTACACGCGCAACCCTTTTGCGCCAAGCCTCGAGGGGGGTAGGCTGTACGGCTTGGGGAGCAACGATGCCGGCGCCTCGGTGGTAGCGCTTGCGGCGACGTACTGCAACTTTTACAGGCAGGCGCTGCCTTTTAACCTTGCGCTGGCTCTCGTGGCGGAGGAGGAGGTGCAGGGGCCAAACGGAATAGAAGCGCTCAAGCCGCTGCTCGGGGCGATTAGCTGCGCCGTTGTGGGCGAGCCTACCCAGATGCAGGCTGCCGTGGGCGAGCGCGGGCTGATGGTGCTCGACTGCACTGCACGCGGAACGCAGGGGCACGCGGCGCACAGCGAAGGCGACAACGCCCTGTACCGCGCCATTGACGCCGTTGAGTGGATACGCTCGTTTCGCTTCCCAAAAATCTCCGAGCGCATGGGCGAGGTGAAGATGACCGTAACCATGATTAGCGGCGGCACGCAGCACAACGTTGTGCCTGCCGAGTGCAAGTTTGTGGTTGACGTGCGCCCAACGGACGCTTACGATAACGAGGAGATTGTGGAGATTATTCGCGCCGGTGCGCCGTGCGAGGTGCAGCCGCGCTCCACCCGCGTTAAAGCCTCCGCCATTTCCGGCGAGCACCCGTTGGTGCAGGCCGCCGTGAAGCTTGGGCGAAAAACCTACGTATCGCCCACCACGAGCGACATTGCCCTGCTCCGCCTGCCCTCGCTCAAGATGGGGCCGGGCGACTCCGCACGCTCGCACACCGCCGATGAATACATCTGCTTAGACGAGGTGGAGGAGGCTATCCGGATTTACGGAGCGCTGCTGGAAAATCTTGACTTGCGGTAATGGCAAAGAAAAAAAAATCGCACTGCCATCCTCAGTTTTCGGCAACCCCAACGTACACCCTCAGCCTTTCGGCTTGCAGAGAGGTTATCAGGTTATTTTTCAGCAGCTCGTCGAGGGTGGCAGCGCTGCCCTTGCGCTTGGCGTACTGCGCAATGCCGCGGGCGGTGTACGCCCCAAGGTAGGGGTGGCGGCGCATCAGCGCAAGGTTCTCTTCGCTCAGCGCAAACCTCTGCACCAGCGACGCATCAACGGTTACGCGGTTGGCGAGGCGCTGCATGCGCTCATGCCCAAAATTTTTGATTTCGAGCAGCTGCTCTGCCGAGGTGTAGCCGCCCAGCTGCTCGCGGTACTCCACTATTTTTTGGGCAAAGTGTGCGCCAATGCCCGGCAGCGTGCGCAGCAGCGCGGTATCGGCAGTGTTGAGCTCCACCGGTTGGGATGCCTCCGCGACGGCAGCTCTCGCCGCCCCGAAGCGCAACGCGGAATCTTTTCGAGGAAAATCCCTTGACGGTAGCGGAGCAACATCAACGTAAGCCTGCAGCCGCTCCCTTTGCCTGTCGGTAATAACGCCCAGCTTCAGGAAGTCGGCTGCCGTGCGGAAGCGCCCGCCTCGCTCGCGGTAGCGGACAATAGCCGCAGCCTGCTTGGGAGAAAAGCCCAGCAGCGCCAGCGAGTCGGCTGAGATGGCGTTGGGGTCGAACCGGAATGCTTGTCCTCCTCGCGGCTGGGGTGGCTTTTCTACGGCGCTTTCTGCCAGCTGGTCAAATTGCGGCTGGGCGGCGGTGCCCAGCCGGGATGCGTACAGGCGAAGCTGGGCAAGGTCGCCGTCGGAAAGCTTGGGCCGGAGGAAAACCCTGCAAAAAAGCGGCGCAAGCAGCAGCAAAAGCAGCAGCGCACCCAGCGCCAGAATACCCCTGCGCTCGCCTTTAGAAAAGGTCATCCAATCTTTCAGAAAACGGTTCATAAGATTCAGGTGAGATTTAAGCACATATTGCTCACAAAAGTATGAAATTTTTTGCAAATTCCAACCGGAAAGTAGCCCAAGTGGGATGTAACGCTACCGCCCCGACAGAGCTCTAAGCGCTGCTTGGGCGGTAGCGTTAATGTAATTTTTTGTATCTTCGCACCCGAAAGAGATCAGGCAAATGGCACCCGAAGATATTATAAAAGATATTACCTCAAGCGATTACAAGTATGGCTTCACCTCCGATATCGAGAGCGAAGCAATTCCCAAGGGGCTGAGCGAAGAGGTTATACGGGTCATTTCGGCTAAAAAGAGCGAGCCGGAATGGCTGCTCCGCTTTCGCCTCAAGGCCTACCGCCGCTGGCTGGGCATGCAAATGCCCACGTGGGCGCAGCTGCGCATCCCCGAAGTTGACTATCAGGACATCATTTACTACGCAGCGCCCAAGCCTGCCGTCGTCAAAAAATCAATGGACGAGGTTGACCCTGAGCTGCTGGCTACGTTCGGCAAGCTGGGCATCCCGATAGAGGAGCAAAAAATGCTCGCCGGCGTAGCGGTTGACGCGGTGATGGACAGCGTGTCGGTTAAGACCACGTTTAGCGCAGCGCTGGCAGAAAAGGGCATTATTTTTTGCTCCTTTGGCGAGGCCGTGCAGAAGCACCCCGAGCTGGTGCGGAAGTATTTGGCTTCGGTGGTGCCGGTGGGCGATAACTTTTTTGCGGCGCTCAACTCGGCTGTCTTCAGCGATGGCTCGTTTTGCTACATTCCGGCGGGCGTGCGGTGCCCGATGGAGCTCTCGAGCTACTTTCGCATCAACGCAAAGGGAACGGGGCAGTTCGAGCGCACGCTCATCGTGGCGGAGGAGGGCAGCTACGTCTCCTACCTCGAAGGGTGCACCGCCCCGCAGCGCGACGAAAACCAGCTGCACGCCGCCGTCGTTGAGGTTGTGGTGATGAAAAATGCGGAGGTGAAGTACGCCACCGTGCAGAACTGGTACCCGGGCGATAGGCAGGGGCGCGGCGGCATCTTCAACTTTGTTACCAAGCGCGGTATCTGCAAGGGCAGCAACGCCAAGCTCTCGTGGGCGCAGGTCGAAACCGGCTCGGCCATCACGTGGAAGTACCCCAGCACCATTCTTCAGGGCGACGGCTCGTCGTCGGAGTTTTACTCGGTGGCGGTAACCAGCAACTACCAGCAGGCCGATACGGGCACTAAAATGATTCATATAGGCAAAAATACCGGCAGCCGCATCGTGAGCAAGGGCATATCGGCGGGGCATAGCCAAAACTCATACCGCGGCATGGTGAAGATGAGCAAAAATGCAGCCGGCGCACGCAACTTTTCGCAGTGCGACAGCCTGCTGATTGGCGACAGGTGCGGAGCGCACACCTTTCCCCGCATCGAGGCAGGCAGCCCATCGGCGATGGTAGAGCATGAGGCCACGACCTCCAAAATCGGCGAAGACCAACTCTTTTACTGCAACCAGCGCGGCATATCCACCGAAGATGCCGTGGGGCTGATAGTGAACGGCTACGCCCGCGAGGTGCTCAACCGCCTGCCGATGGAGTTCGCCGTAGAAGCGCAAAAGCTGCTGCAGGTGAGCTTGGAGGGAAGCGTAGGATGAAGAAAAAACTTGAAGTTGAAAATAACATGCTTTTACAGGTAGTAAACCTTCATGCCGCCGTTGATGGCAGGGAGATTCTCAAGGGCATAGACCTCACGGTGAGCGCCGGCAACGTTCACGCTATCATGGGGCCTAACGGATCGGGCAAGAGCACGCTGGCGGCTGTGCTGGCGGGCAAGCCCGGCTACGAGGTTACGCAAGGCTCGGCAACGTTTGCCGGAAAAAATTTGCTCGACATGCCTCCCGAAGCCCGCGCCCGCGAGGGCCTTTTCCTCAGCTTTCAGCATCCGGTAGAGATTGCCGGGGTGAGCAACGCCAGCTTCATGAAAGCAGCCTTGTCCGAAAGGCGCAAGCATCAGGAGCTGCCGCAGCTGTCGCCATCGGAGTTTTTGCAGCTCATGCGCCAAAAAATGGCGCTGGTGGAGATGGACAGCGCCTTTGCCTCGCGCGGCGTAAACATGGGCTTTTCGGGCGGCGAAAAAAAGCGAAACGAAATTTTCCAAATGGCCATGCTCGAGCCAGCGCTCGCCATCTTAGACGAACCCGACAGCGGCCTCGACATAGACGCGCTGCGCATAGTGGCAAACGGCATCAACGCCCTCAAAAGCAAGGATAGCGCTGCGCTCCTCATCACCCACTACCAGCGGCTGCTGGGCTACGTTGTGCCCGACTTTGTGCACGTGCTTTACCAGGGCAAAATAGTAAAAACAGGTGGCAAAGAGCTGGCGCTGAAGCTGGAAGAAAAAGGCTACGACTGGCTAAAGTAACAAAATTGAAAAAACAACCATTTTTATGGAGTACAGCGATATTTTTATTCCCGTAGCCGAGCACTTGCAGGCTTCCGGAGCAGCCAGACCGCGCGAGCGCTGGGGCAGCCGGATGAAGTACGGTGTCAAAGGCTTTGACTGGGCTTGGCTGGGCGATTTTAAGGTGGCGCTTGTGGGGTTGCGCAAGTACGGAGCGCCCAACAGCTTTGTTGCGCTGCGCGAAGAATTTTACGCCCTGTTTGCCCACGGCAAGCCCCTGCCGGCCATCGACCTTGGCGATGTTGAGGTGGCGGTGAGCGGTGGCGGTGCGCCGGGCGAAAGGCTCGCCTACGCCCTGCACAAGCTGCTCTCCGAGGGCATTTTTCCTGTTGTTTTTGGCGAAAATACGTGGAGCGCAAGCTGCGTGTACGATGCCGTAAAAGCGTACCAAAAAAGCGTTGCGGCCACCTTTATCCTCCCCAGCGCCTGCTTAGGCGCCGCGCAGGAGCCGCTCACCGACGATAACGTACTGGCGCACTTTATGGCAGACTACGGCCGCGAGCTGGAAACGCTCAACGTGCTGGCCTACCAGAGCTACCTCACGTCGCCCGCCGACGTGCAAGCCCTCAGCGACCGCTACTGCGAGCTTATGCGCCTGGGCGCCGTGCGCGAAGGAATAGCGCGCGCCGAGCCGCTGCTGCGCGACGCCGATCTGCTGTGCGCCGGCGTCAACGCTGTGCGGTGCTGCGATGCGCCCGCCGCCACCAACCCATCGCCCAACGGCCTGTACGCCGAGGAGATGTGCCAGCTGGTGCGCTTTGCAAGCTTCTCCGAAAAGCTTAAAGCGTGCTACCTTGGCGGCTTTAGCTTAGCTGGCGACAGCCAGCGCCAAACGGCAAAGCTGGCGGCGCAGCTTATTTGGCATATCGCCGACGGATTCGCCTGCCGCACAGGCGACGACCCTGCTGTTTCCAAGACCTGCCGCAAGCTGCAAGTCGAGCTGGGAGGTAAAGATCAGCAGCTCGTTTTTTACCAAAGCAAAGCAACCGGCCGCTGGTGGATGGCCATTCCTGCAGATGGATCGCCCGAAAAGCGCATCATCCCATGCGAGCGGAGCGACTACGAAAAGGCTTTGCGCTTAGAAGTTCCTGACCGCTGGCTATGGTTTTACAAGAAATTTACGTGCTAAAAAAGCTGTATCATATCCCATATTTACTAAATAAATTTAAATTAGATGTGGGGAGTTTTATATTCCTCAAAAAACAGAATTGTCAACAGTTGACGTTCACAAAACTTTATGTACTTTTACAGCCGCCAATTTTTAGTAATTGGATTTGAGGAAAGCGGGGCTGCTTTGCGAGCAGAGCAGAGCAGAGCAGAGGGGGAAGTATGGTACATGAAAATGAAGTTGTGCGCTCGCCAAAAAATGAGTACTGATGACGACAAGCGGGGTTCCATGCGGCTACCTTTAAAAGCAAGCTATCTTCGCATGAAAAAAATAGCCTGCGCAGCTGTTTTGGTGGTAGGCGCTACGGCGCTACGCGCGCAGCACGACCCTCAGGTAACTCAACACATGCTTAGCCCGGTTCTTTTAAATCCAGCGTGCGCAGGTAGCGGTGAGATGGTTGATGCAACGCTTATACAGCGTTCTCAATATATGGGCTTTAAAGGGGCACCTTCGGTGTGGTCGCTGGGTGTAAGCATGCCATTTGCATTGCTTGACGCCAAGCACGGAGCAGCTGTTACCATAACGGGTGATAAAATAGGGAACTTTGACAACATGAGCTTTAACGTAGGCTATGCCTATCGGCACAAGCTTAGCAGCGATGCTGCGTTGGGTTTGGGAATCTCGCTGGGCGGGGTGTCCTACAAGCTGGCTTCACCGTCCGAATGGAGCGCCTACAGCGACGACCCTGCCGTGCCGCAGCGGGAAGAATCTTCTTCCACAGCGTTCGATATGGGGCTGGGGGCATACTACAATGAGCGCGATTTTTACGCGAGCCTCGCCTGCCGGCATTTAAATCAGCCTCGCGTGCTTACGGTTAACAGCGGCGATAAAACATTGCTGGTAAAGCGCACATTCTATTTAAGCGGAGGGTACCGATGGCAAACGCCCAACGAGGCAGTTGAGGTAGACCCGTCGGCCATGCTGATGTTTACGTCGCTTGCAAAGCCGCAATTTGAG
>JAIRMD010000127.1 GCA_031258915.1 Prevotellaceae bacterium | reverse complement strand
GGGAACGCGATGCCGATGTTGGCGATATTTCTATTGATATGCTTCCCCTACGGGGAAGGCCGAATGGCATACGTTTTCAGGAAGACGCTATTATTCGTTATATCTTATTTATTTCGCTTCCTAAGGACATAATCACTAATTTTTGTCGGACAGTAGTGAAAAATTTACTACCTTTGCAACCGGATTGAAATATGGAATTTTTTAAACTTCAAAGTATTATGCAAAGTATAGACACTTATGACTTTAGCGGTAAACGCGCTATTATTCGCGTGGACTTCAACGTTCCGCTGAACGAAAAATTTGAGGTAACCGACGACACGCGCATTCGCGCGGCTATCCCTACGCTCAAAAAGGTGCTGTCCGGCGGCGGCGCTATTATTCTGATGTCGCACTTGGGGCGCCCCAAAGGGCGAGCGGACAAGTACTCGCTCAAGCACATTATTGCTGCGGTGGAGCAGCGCCTCGGCGCAAAGCTGCTGTTTGCCTCCGACTGCCTCGGCGCCGAAGCTGCCGAAAAATCTAAAAACCTGAAGCGCGGCGAGGTGCTGCTGCTCGAAAACCTGCGCTTCTACGCTGAGGAGGAAGGAAAGCCCCGCGGCCTTGCCGACGATGCTTCGGACGAGGAAAAAAAGGCCGCAAAGGCCGCGCTCAAGGTAAAGCAGAAAGAGTTTACCAAAACGCTTGCCTCGTACGCCGACTGCTACATCAACGATGCCTTTGGCACCGCGCACCGCGCGCACGCCTCCACTGCGCTTATTGCCGAGTACTTCCCCAGCGACAAAATGTTCGGCTATGTGATGGAGGGCGAAATAAAGGCGGTGGACAAGGTGCTGCAAAACCCGGCGCGTCCGTTTACCGCTGTGCTTGGCGGCTCTAAGGTTTCGTCAAAGATTACCATCATCGAGCAGCTGCTCAAAAAGGTGGACAACCTCATCATTGGCGGCGGCATGACGTTCACCTTTGCCAAAGCGCAAGGCGGAAAAATCGGCAATTCGATTTGCGAAGACGACCAGCTCGACCTTGCCCTTCGCCTGATAGGTGAGGCCGGGCAAAAGGGCGTGAAGCTTTACTTCCCCACCGAAGAGGTGATTGCCGACAAGTTTGCCGAAGATGCCAACACCAAAATTGCTCCCGCCAACGACATCCCCGACGGCTGGCAGGGGTTGGATGCCTCGGAGGCAGCAGTGGCCGAGTGGAGAGATGTGCTGCTTTCGTCGAAGACAATTTTGTGGAACGGCCCCGTTGGCGTGTTCGAGATTGAAAAATTTGCCAAAGGCACCGACGCTATCGCCAAGCTCATTGCCGATGCTACGCAGGCCGGAGCCTACTCGCTGGTGGGCGGCGGCGACTCGGTGGCAGCCGTCAACAAGCTGGGCTACGCCGACAAGGTAAGCTACGTTTCGACCGGTGGCGGCGCCCTGCTCGAGTACATGGAAGGCGTAGAGCTGCCCGGCGTGAAGGCCATCAGAGGCGCTTGACAGCTTCCCCCTTCACACAGCAGCTGCAATCCCTGCTGGGCGGCGGTAGCGCTGCGCTTTTCGAGGCGCTACAGGGCAGCCCGCCCGTAAGCATCCGGCTGAATCGTGCAAAAAAGGTTTTGCCCGGCTACGATTTGACCCACCGCGTGCCTTGGTGCGCCAGCGGCTGCTACCTCGAGCAGCGCCCGCTGTTTACGCTCGACCCGCTGCTCCACGGCGGCGCGTACTACGTGCAGGAAGCGGCTTCTATGTTCCTGTCCCAAATGGCGCTGCAGCTGCTGCAGGCAGAGGCGCTGAAGGTGCTTGACCTCTGCGCAGCGCCGGGCGGAAAAACCACGCTGCTGGCCGATTTTTTGCCGCAAGGCAGCCTGCTGGTCGCCAACGAAGCTATCCGCAGCCGCACAGGGGTGCTGGCCGAAAATGTAAGCAAGTGGGGCAACCCGTGCGTGCTTGTTACGCGCAACGACCCCAAAGATTTTGCGCAGCTGCCCGGATTTTTCGATGCCATCTTTGTGGACGCACCTTGCTCCGGCGAAGGCTTATTTCGCAAGGACAAAAATGCCGCTGGCGAGTGGAGCAAATCCGGCGTACAGCTGTGCCGGGAGCGCCAGCGGCGCATTGTGGCCGACGCTTGGCCTGCCCTCAAAACCGGCGGTTACTTAATATACAGCACCTGCACATTCAACGTCAGGGAGAACGAGGAGAACGTGCTGTGGATAATGAACGAGCTGGGAGCAGATAGCGTGAAAATTGAGGCGCAAAAGGAGTGGGGAGTAACCCTTGCGAGCGAGCTGGGGCTTAACCTGCCGGCAGAGGTTCACGCTTACCGCTTTTTCCCGCACAAGGCGCTTGGCGAAGGCTTTTTTGCGGCGGCGCTGCAAAAAAAATCCGAAGCCGGGCGCAACCCGCTTTCGCGAAAGAAAAGCAGAGCGGCGGAGGAAAAAGCGAGCGTTCCCCGCGAGGTTAGGCAGTGGATTTTACACCCCGATAGCTTTACTTTTGCCTGCAAAGAAAATAAAATTCGAGCCATTCCGGTGCACACTTGCCGGTGTAGCCATCTGCTGAGCAGGGCGCTAAATGTTGTTCAGGAGGGCGTACCCGTAGCCACAATCAAGGGCAAGGATTACGCTCCGTGCGCGGCGCTGGCGCTATCCGTAGCGCTCAACCCCGCTGCTTTCCCCGCCGTTGATTTGGATTTGCGCAGCGCGCAGCAATTTCTCAAAAAAGAGAGCATCGCCGGAGCGCCGCAGCACAGAGGAATTGAGCTGGTGCGCTACAGCGGGCTGCCGCTGGGCTTTGTGAAAAATTTGGGCGCCCGCAGCAACAACCTCTACCCGCAGGAGTGGAAAATCAGGATGAGCCTGCCCCAAACTTAGCTGCCTTGCAGCTGCACCGCAACAATTTTGTAACGCAGAAGCGCTAACTTTGCCGCAAAAAAAGAAGCACAGCTTATGAAGCAGATAATTTTAGCAGCCATCGCGCTCGCGGGCGTACTGCCCGGCGTTCACGCGCAGAGAATCAAAGGCTCGGACACTATGCTGCCGCTATCGCAGCGCGAAGCCGAAAGCTACATGAAAGCCAACCCTCGCCAAACCGTTACCGTAACCGGCGGCGGCAGCGGTGTCGGCATATCGGCTCTGGTGGAGGGGACAACGGACGTTGCGCAATCTTCGCGAAAAATAAAGTTTGATGAGCGGAAAAAGCTACAGGCAAGCGGTAAAGCTGTCAAAGAGGTGGTGGCCGCATTCGATGCCTTAGCCGTTATTGTGCACCCGTCCAACAAAGTAAAAAATCTTACCCGCGAGCAGCTGGAGGGTATTTTTACCGGAAAAATCAAAAATTGGAGAGAGGTAGGCGGCGGCGACCTGAAAATAGTGCCCTACGCCCGCGAAACGTCGTCGGGAACGTACGAGTTTTTCAAGGAAAGCGTGCTGAAAAACAAAAGCTACACGAATGGCATCATGAGCATGCCTGCCACCGGAGCCATCATACAGTCCGTGAGCCAAACCGCTGGCGCCGTTGGCTACGTGGGGTTGGCCTACCTCACCCGGAGCGTAAAAGCCATTTGCGTGTCGTACGATGGCGGAAAAAGCTTTGCTGAACCCTCGGTGGCCAACGCCAAAAGCAAGGTTTACCCCATCTCCCGTCCCCTATTCTACTACTACATAGCGCAATCGGAGGAGAGCGTCAAGCCTTTTATTAGCTACGTGCTGTCGGACGCAGGGCAAAAAATCATTGCCGATGTCGGATTTATTCCGGTAAAGTAGAA
>JAIRMD010000118.1 GCA_031258915.1 Prevotellaceae bacterium | reverse complement strand
GATGTGCTGCAGCGCATGTTGCTGCGTCAGCACGTTGACGTTGTAAGGGTACTTTACTTTGTTGAGCACGGCAGTAATCTCCCTCGCCGCAAACGCCATCCCCAGCCGCACCCCCGCCGATGCCCAAGCTTTGGAGAACGTTTGCAGAACAACCAAATTGGGGTACTTGTGCAGCTCGCGCAGGAACGTTTTGCGCTCCGAAAAATCAACGTAAGCCTCGTCAAGCACAACAATACCGGGAAAGGCTTCGATAGTTTTTACAATTTCCTGACGGTTCAGGCTGTTGCCGGTGGGGTTATTAGGTGAGCACAGCCAAATTTGCTTGGTGTGCTCATCGGTTGCCCTCAGCAACTCGTCGGCGCAGAAGTCGAGCTGCGCGTTGAGCGGCGACTTCCGGTACTCCACGTTGTTGACATCGGCGGCAACCTTATACATGCCGTAGGTTGGCGCAATGGCAACGATGTTGTCCTGCTTCGGCTCGCAGAACGCCCGGATGAGCAGGTCAATCAGCTCGTCGCTGCCGGCGCCTCCCAGCGCTATTTGCTCTGCCGCCACATTTTTTTGCGCGGCAACGGCGCGCTTCAGCTCCCACTGCATGGGGTCGGGGTAGCGGTTGTACGGGGCGTTGTAGGGGCTTTCGTTAGCATCAAGAAATACCGAAGCTGCGCCAACAAACTCATCCCGCGCCGTTGAGTAAGGCTGGAGCTCCCTGATATTTTTCCGTACAAGGCTTTCAATACACACCATAAGAAACTAAAAACTAAAAACTAAAAACTAAAAACTGAAAACTGAAAACTGAAAACTGAAAACTAAGAGTTTTCTTCCAGCCGCAAGCGTATAGCATTTTTATGCGCCTGCAACCCTTCGGCATCGGCCATAACCTCAACTATTTTTCCAATATTTTTTACGCCATCCCGCGTGAGGTGCTGAAAGGTTATTTTTTTCACGAAGCTGTCTACGCTGACGCCGCTGAACGAGCGTGCATACCCCGCCGTTGGCAGGGCATGGTTTGTTCCCGAGGCGTAATCGCCTGCGCTTTCAGGTGAGTAGGGGCCTATAAAAACGGAGCCGGCGTTCACTATTTTTTCGGCGAGCTGCTCTGCATTTTTTGTAGCAATGATGAGGTGCTCCGCTGCGTATATGTTCGCAGCGCAAACCATCTCGTCTTCGTTTTTTACCAGCAGCGCCTTGCTTTGCGCCAGCGCTTGCGAGGCAATGTCTTTTCGCTTCAGCTCCTTTAGCTGCTGCTGCAGCGCTTTGAGAATTTTGGATATCGTATTCGGGCTGTCGGATACCAGCGCCACTTGGCTGTCTGCGCCATGCTCGGCTTGGGAGAGCAGGTCGGCGGCAACAAACGCCGCGTTGCACTTGCCGTTGGCCAGCGCCATCACCTCCGATGGCCCTGCGGGCATATCAATGGCCACGCCCATGCTGCTGACCAGCTGCTTTGCCGCCGTTACGTAGGCGTTACCCGGCCCGAAGATTTTGTCAACGCGGGGAATGCTCTTGGTGCCGAAGGCCAGCGCTGCGATAGCCTGCATACCGCCAACCTTGTAAACCTCCGTTACCCCAACCAGCTTGGCGGCAAACAGGATGGCAGGGTGCACCTTGCCGCTTTTGTTGGGCGGCGTGCACAGCGCAACGCGAGCGCAGCCGGCAAGCTTTGCCGGAATGCCAAGCATGAGCACCGTCGAGAACAGCGGTGCGCTGCCTCCCGGTACGTACAGGCCTACGCGCTCAATGCCTACGCTCTTGCGCCAGCACGTAACGCCGGGCATGGTGGTGATTTTTTCCACCTCCTGCTTCTGCGCTGCGTGAAATGCTTCGATATTTTTTGCGGCGAGCTCAATAGCGTTTTTCAGCTCGGGGGGCGTTTGCAGCTCGGCCTCCTCAAACTCAGCGCTGCTGACGCTAAAAGAGCTGATGCTCACGCTATCGAGCTGCAGCGTGTAGCGCAGCAGCGCAACATCGCCCTCCTTGCGAACGCTGTCAATGACCGCCATGGCTGGCTCGCGCAGGCGCTCTACGCTCTGCGCCGGCCGCCGCAAAATGCGCTCAACATCGGCCATATCAGGGTATCGGACTATTTCCATAAAAGATTTCAGATTTCAGATTTCAGGTTTTGCCCCTTAGCTTCCCCTAAACTCCCTAAACACCTACAAAATCATCTTCTCAATGGGCATCACGAGTATTCCCTGTGCACCCAAGCTGTGCAGCTGGTCGATGATTTCCCAGATTTGGCCTTCGGGGAGCACAGAATGAATAGAGCACCAGCCCTCCTGCGCCAGGGGGATTACCGTGGGGCTTTTCATGCCGGGGATTACAGCGGTGATTTTTTCCACGCTGGCAGCCGGTGCGTTAAGCATGACGTACTTGTTTTTGCGGCCTTTTTGCACGGCGTGGAGGCGAAATAGCAGCTTTTCCAGAATTGCGGCTTTTTCCTGCCCCAGCGCTACCTTTCTCCCCACCATCACCGCCTCCGAGTGTACGACCGTATCTACCTCTTTCAGCCCGTTGCTAATCAGCGTGCTGCCCGAGCTGACAATGTCAAAAATAGCGTCGGCAATGCCCACCCCCGTAGAAATTTCTACCGAGCCGCTGATGTGGTGTATGTCGGCCTGTACGCCATGCCTGTCCAAAAAATCCTGCAAAATTTTGGGGTACGATGTGGCTATTTTTCGCCCGTTGAACCAGGTTAGCCCACCATATTTTTCGGATTTGGGAATGGCCAGCGACATGCGGCACTTGCCGAAGCCAAGCCGCTCTACGATGTCGAGCGCACAGCCCGTTTCGAGCAGCACGTTTTCGCCCACCACGCCAACGTCGGCAACGCCGTCGTACACGCACTGCGGAATGTCGTCGTCGCGCAGGTACAGCAGCTCAATGGGAAAGTTGGAGGCCTGCGCCACAAGCTTGCGGTCGCCGTTGGCTACGCTGATGCCGGATTCGGCTATCTGCTCCAGCGATTTTTCGCTTAACCGTCCGGATTTTTGAATGGCAATTTTTAGCATAAGCAAAACTCAAGGATTAAAGGCTAACCGTAGAAATCATAGCGCCGGCAGCATTCATAAAAAAAGAGGCTTGCAGACAAATGCAAACCTCTCTTTTTTTACTCACGGTTACAACATCTGCATAGCGAAATCTATTCATAATGGTGATGATGAAGCTGAAAA
>JAIRMD010000044.1 GCA_031258915.1 Prevotellaceae bacterium | reverse complement strand
CCCCTTTTATCCGACCTGAGAATTGGCATCAAGAGGCGCTCATCACGCTAAAATTTCTTTTAGGTATGACAAATTTATTTCATTTTGCCGGAATAAGCAAGAGATTTCCGGTAATTTTTTTTCTTTTTTTTGCGCTGCATTGCGGCGCAGCGGCATCCGGGCAGATATCTATCGCCGGCAGGGTGCTGGACAGCAGAACGAATGAGGCGCTCGTTGGCGCGTCGGTCAAGGTTACCGGAAGCACGCAGGGCGTTGTTGCTGGCGTAGACGGCAGCTTTACGTTCACGGTTTCGTCGCTGCCGGTGAGCATCGAGGCCAGCCTGCTTGGGTACAACACGCAGGAGCTGGACGTTTACGAGGCACCTGCCGAGCCTGTGCTCGTTTACCTTGTAGAGGACTTCAACGCGCTTGGCGAGGTGGTGGTAGTGGGCTACGGCACGCAGAAGCGCAAGGAGCTTACGGGGTCGGTGGCTTCGGTGTCGCCAATTGCGCTTTCGCAGCAGGCGCTTTCGTTCGACAAGGCGCTTGGCGGGGCGGTTGCCGGGCTTAGCGTTACGCAGAGCTCCGGCGCACCGGGCGCAACGTCCACCATCCGTATTCGCGGCAGCAACTCCATTAGCGCCGGCAATGAGCCGCTATACGTTGTGGACGGGTTTATACTCTACAACGACAACTCCTCTACGCGCACCGGATTAGGCGGAACCACCAGCGGCGTGGGCGGCGGAGGCGCTACCACCGGAACTTTCGATGGCGGGCTTAACCCGCTGACCAGCATCAACGCTGCCGACATCGAAAGCATTGAGGTGCTGAAAGACGTGTCGGCCACCGCCATTTACGGCTCGCGCGGCGCCAACGGCGTGATTATTATCACCACCAAAAAGGGCAAGCGGGGGAGCAGCAACGTCAGCTACCAGGGGTCGGTTGGCGTGCAAAAAATAAGCAAAACGCTCGACCTGCTCAACGCTTCGCAGTGGGCTGAGCTGTACCGGGAGCTCAACGACGGCAAAAATCCCTACGCCGCTTCGCAGCCCTACGACGTGAGCAGGCTGCTGCCGCAGGGGCAAAGCGAAGACTGGCAAAGCGCCGTGCTGCAAACCGCCTACACGCACAACCATCAGCTATCGGTAAATGGAGGCGGCGCGGACTACCGCTACCTGATTTCCGGCAGCTACAGCGACCAGACAGGCATTATTCGCAACACAGGCCTGACGCGCTACATCGGCAGGGTAAACCTGGATAAGGATGTGTTCAAGAACCTGAACGTGGGGACCAACCTGAGCGTGGGGCACACCGTGCAGCAGGGGCTGACCAACCTTGCGGAGCGAGAGGCTGCCGGCAACGCGGGGCCGCTCGACTACGCCATTCGCACATCGCCCTTAGTGCCCATTTACGACAAAAGCTCGGACGACGGATTCAACTACTACAACCCCTTTGAAGCCGCCGACTTGCATATTGGCGACCGCGCAGCGAATCCGGTGTCGGACTTGCTCAGCTCTACCGTCGAAACAAAAAACCTCTCCGTGATAGGGAATGTCTATGCCCAGTACACCATTTTGCCGCAGCTGGTGGCAAAAGTAAACGCGGGGACTAACCTCAACCATGCCACGCAAAACTTCTACGCGCCATCTACCTCCGCCGTGGGGCTGCTGGTGGACGGATACGGCGCTGTGGGGAACAAGGATTACAGGTCGAGCTTGGTGGAGCTTACGCTCAGCTACAAGAACAGGTTTGCCGACATTCACGCTCTGGAAGTATTGGCGGGATACACTACCCAGCACACCGAGATAGAGTACGCCACCGCCGGGGCAAGCGGTTTTTCCAACGAAGCGCTGACTTTCCATAGCCTGCAAAGCGCAAGCAACCGGGATGCGCCCACGTCGGGGGGCACCGTAGCTAACCTAAACTCCGTGCTGGGCAGGCTAAACTACTCGCTGCTGGATCGCTACAACCTCACTGCCACCATTCGCGCCGATGGCTCCTCGCGCTTCCCCAAAAATAACCACTGGGGATATTTCCCATCCATAGGCGTGTCGTGGAATATTGACCGAGAGCCGTTCTTTGGAGACAACCTCATCAACGACTTCAAGCTCAGGGCAAGCGCAGGGCAGGTGGGTAATCAGGAAATTGGCGATTACCTCTACTCTCGACTCTACACTCCGCGCAACTACTCGTTTGGCAACCAGCTGGTGGTGGGATATACGGCAACCAACTTCGGCAACGGCGAGCTGAAGTGGGAAACCACCACGCAGTACAACGCCGGAATTGACGTGGGATTGTGGAAAGACAAGTTGACTTTTACGGTTGACGCCTACTACAAAAGAACTACCGATCTGCTGGTGAGCCTCCCGGCGGAGGGTACTACGGGCATCCGCGACAGAATAGTGAACATTGGCGATATTAGCAACAAAGGGTTTGAATTTAGCGTGAACGCTAACGTTGTTAACACCAAAAAGGTGCAGTGGACGCTGCTTGCCAACATTGCCACCAACGCAAACAGAATAGAGAAGCTGGGGACGTCGTCGTTTGTGGCTAACGGCGCTGAGGCGAGCGCTATTTTGGTGAAGGAGGGCGAAGAGCTGGGGACGTTCTACGGCTACGTGTTCGACGGCGTGGTGCAGCAGAATGAGGTGGCCTCTACGCCCGTGCCCGTATGGACAAATGCGGTGGAAGGCGGAGACCCCAAGTTTGCCAACAAAGGCGGCGACCCCAACACCATCGACGACGACGACAAGGTGGTGCTGGGCAGCGTGCAGCCCAAGTTTACCTACGGCTTTGCAAGCCGAGCGGCGTACAGGAATTTTGACATTTCGGTATCCTTTCAGGGGAGCTACGGCAACCACCTCTACAACGCCTTGAGACACCGCTTAGAAACTCCAACGCTCAGCTACAACGGCGCTGCCGTGCTTGCCGACCGCTGGACGCCTGCGAACACCAACACCGACGTGCCCCGCGCAATTCCCGTACCCTACGTAACGCTCGACAGCCGCTACATTGAGGACGCTTCGTACCTGAGGCTAAAGGACATTACGCTGGGGTACGCCATTAGCGTAAAGCCGGACAACCGCGCCCCGCTGCGCATTCGCCTATTTGCCTCAGCCCAAAACCTGCTTACGCTGACCAAGTACACGGGGTTTGACCCCGAAGCCTCGCGCAACGGCGTGGACGAAACCAACGGGCTTTTGCAGGGTATAGACCTTGGGGCATACCCTACGGCAAGAACATTCATTGCAGGGGTGAGCCTTACTTTTTAATTAGGAATTAGGAAATTATTAACTGCTAAAAGCAATATCACACCATGAAAAATTTATACATATACATAGCTTTATCCATCGTGCTTGCCTCGTGCAACCAGTTAGACCTCGACCCCATCAACGCTCTGGATCAGGAGCTGTTTTTCCGCTCCGATGAGGATGCCGTTCTTGCAGTAAACGGAGTGTACGCCGCGCTCGTAGAGTCGGAGAGCGTGGTAACCGCGTGGCTGGTGGACCTTGGCTCCGACGTTTCGCAAAACGGCGAATCCATGCCTTCAGGGTCGGGCGCTGAGCTGTCGTCTTTCCACTTCAACGCCGGCAACGCCCATACCAACTACTCGTGGGGCGACAACTACTACGGCATAGCCAACGCTACCGCGCTTATCAACAAGCTCGACGATCCGGCTACGCCGGTTTCGGACAGGATACGGAAGCGGGTGCGCGGCGAAGCAAAATTTCTGCGCGCCTACTACAACTCCATCGTCGTGCAGATATTCGGCGAAGTACCGCTGCTGCTGGAGTCAGGATACGACGCCGGTGTAGGCGTGGAGCGCGAAGATGTGCACAAGGTGTACCGGCAAATTGTGGACGACCTCACAGGTGCCGCCGAAGATTTGAGCGAATATCCGACTACTGATGCCTACGGCGCCGCAGACAAGGGCAGGATAACGCAGCAGGCGGCCTACGGCTTGCTTGCCAAAGTTTACCTCGTGTGGGCGCAAACCTACGGCGCTACGGATGTAAGCGAAAAGTACGGCAAAGCCATAGAGTACGCCGACAAGGTTACCGGCTACGCGCTGGAAGAAAAATTCCACGCCAACTGGGAGAAAGACAACCGCTACGGCAAGGAAATCCTCTTTTCGGCCAACTACGTGCTCTCGCAGGAGAGCTTTGGCGACGGAGGAAATCACCTTGGGCACTGCGCTTTCTCCACCGCCTTTGACCAGCAAACGCCGCACTTAGTGGTGAGCGATCGTACCTTCTACGACCGCTTTGACGACCGCGACCAGCGTAAGCACGCCACCTTCCTCACGTGGGCGGTCAACCCCGACAACGGCGACACCGTTGTTTACAACCTGCCCCGCTACGCCAAGTACATTGACTTTACCGCGCCCCTTACGAGCGCCAAAAACCGCGAGCTCAACGCCAGCATCCTCCGCTATGCAGAGGTGCTGCTGGTGAAGGCAGAAGCTATCAACGAGCGCAACCAGGGTCCTAACGACGATGCGTACGAAGCCATCAACAAGGTGCGCCGCCGCGCTTTTAAGGTGGGTGAATTTGACGACGGAACAGCCGCTCCTCTTACGGCAGATAGTGTAGAGCTTAAAAACCTGAGCTACCAGAGCTTTAGAAAAGCCCTGCGCCGCGAACGCTTTTACGAGCTGACCTACGAGCAGGTGCGCTGGTTTGACCTCGTGCGCTGGAAGGTGCTGATAAAAACCGTTAAGCGCGTGGAGGCATCCCACAAAAAGGACAACGTAAAACCTGAGCACTACCGCTTCCCCATTCCGCAGACGCAGCGCGACCTCAACAGCAAGCTGTGGCAAAATTGGGGCTACGAAGGCTCCACTGCCTCCACGCCCCACTACGC
>JAIRMD010000248.1 GCA_031258915.1 Prevotellaceae bacterium | reverse complement strand
GAACTCCACCAGCTTTGTCAAGTCGAAGACGGGCGAGGCGACCCCCGCTCCGGCGTTCACGGCATCAAAGGCGTTGCACTCCTGCTCGATGTGCATGGGCACCATCAGCACGGGCTTTTGCAGGTACATTGCCTCGCAGATGGATTCAAACCCTCCTGTGCTGGCGTAGGCTCTGCACCGCGCCATGTAGTCGAGAAAAGAGGCATCGTCCAGCTGGTGAAGCGTAAGATTTGCATCCACCTTCAGCTCGCGGGGGGCACCCTTTTTACTCCAAAAAAAATGTAGCGGGACGGCCGCATGTTGCCGGTGCCAGGCGGCGACCTCCTCCACCAAGGCTGCGTTGAGCATGTACCCGAGTATGTAATCCTCGCCGCTGCGCGCTACTTTTTGCAGCGCCTCCCTTCGCAGCAGCGGGGGGACGACGCGTATCCTCCCCTCGCAGGGCATTTCTCTGAACGAGAGCGCCAGCAGCGTGCGGGCTTTGATGGCCGTGATGCGCGTGAAAAGCAGGAGCGCCGCCACCTCCAGCCGGCTTGCTTTGGGGAAAGCAAAGCCGGAGTGCAAAAAAAGGTACTGGTGCGCAATGCAAACGCAGGGTTGGGGAGGGCGACAAAAGGCGTAGGTTAGCCCCGTAAGGACTTCGTAGAAGTTGATAACCGCATCGGCGTTGCATGCCCTGATTTGCCTGCTGATAAAGGCAATGCTCTTGAGGTAGGCGGGCACCCGGAGCAGGCTGTGGGCAACGCTTTTGAGCAGCAGCGACCGCTTGCTCTTAGGTGAAACCAGAAAGTGGGGGCTTTCGAACGTTGCGATGGGGCAGGGCTGCATTTTTTCGTAGAAAAACGGCGGCAGCTCCACCCGAAGGCTTTTCCCCACCAGCGTTTTCACCACTTCATGCCCACTGCTCGTCAGCAGGCTGTACATGGAGATAGCCTGCGTCAAGTGCCCTCTCCCTTCGCCCTGAACGATGAAAATAAGCTTCATTTCGGTAGCGTTTTTTTTGTTTATAATCGTAACCATAGTCGTGCAGCATGGAGTCGGCGCTACTTTCGTCGGCCTCCTGCTTACAGTAAACGATGCTCCATTCGCCCTGCTCATCCTCCACCAGCGCCGAGAGCGACTCCACCCAGTCGCCGGAGTTGAGGTAGTGAATGTCGCCGTAGCGCCTGTTTTCTGCGCGGTGAATGTGGCCGCAAATAATCCCCTGGCAGCGCTTTGTTTTGGCCAAATCGACCAGCGATTTTTCGTAGTCGGATATGTACGACACCGCCGTCTTTACCTTGCTCTTGATGGCCTGCGCAAACGAGAAGTATGGCTTGCCCCGCAGACGGCGGTAGCGGTTGTAGTACTTGTTGATGTGCAGCAGCAGGGTGTAGCCCACGTCGCCCAGCTTGGAGAGCCACCGCATGTGCGCCGTAACGCTGTCGAATATGTCGCCGTGCGTTACGTAGTACCGCTTGCCGCTGATGCTGCGGTGAATAAAATCCTTTACAATTTTTACGTTGTAGAAGTTTATGGGGATGAGGTGGTCGAGAAAATCATCGTGGTTGCCGCGAACGTAGATGACCTCCGTCCCAAAGTTTTCCATCATTTTCAGGATAACCCTGAAGAACATGGTATGCTTCTTTTTCCACACCTTGCGCGATTTTTTCCGCAGGTGCCAGCCGTCGATAATATCGCCGTTCAGGATCAGCCTGTCGCAGTCGATAGACATGAGGAATTTGGAGGCTTCTACCGACTTCGAAAAAGCCGTGCCTAAGTGAATATCCGAAATAATAACGGTAGGGTAGTAAGTTCGATTCATAATTGTTTGCAATTAAAAGTTTGCGCCAAAGGTGACATTCTACTGTTACCATTTGATAAAGAAACTGATACGATTATGCTATGAATGCGTTGCGATTTGCATTTTTCGCAAAAGTTCGCACGCTGCTTTTTCAGAAAATAATCGCTTTGCTTTGCGAATTGGCAATAAAGTAAGGCGATTTACTTATGCTTTGATACAAAAATAGCGATTTAAGTATCATAGCATAGCTAATATGCAAGTGGGCCGTTTTTTTAACTGTTGAATTGAGCATTGTAAAAATAAAATTTCATACATTTGCAGCAACTAAAGTTTAGAACAAAATGCGTAAGCTTTGCCCCAACATAGCGATTTTGGCTTTAAGTAGCTTGCCGCTGCCAACGCTTGGCAAGAGGGACACTGCGCACCTTGATCACACACACACACACACACACACACACACACACACACACACACACACACACACACACGATGGCGAGCTCGCAAGTTATGTAAAATTTTCCTCTCTTGCAATAGCTTGTAATATTTTTTTGCAGCGGATGGTCAGCTTTTTTGGCCATTCGCTTTTTTTATGCCTATCCTGCCTATACAGCGTAGCAGGCCGCCGTGTTTTTCGGCTGTCGGCTATTTTTTCCAATTCTTTTTTTACTCACTTAAACAAATTTCATTATGAACAAAAAGTTTCTCGATCAGAATCGAGCAGGGCGAGCTGTGCTTGCGCCTGCTCATGCAGCTGGCGGTAGGCTGAGGCGTACGAAGCTGCTGCCTCTGCTGCTGCTGCTCTGCGCCGCGCTGCCACTGTCGCTGCGGGCGCAAAATCTCAACGTTTCCGGTACGGTGCTCGACGGCCAGGACAACCCGGTGGTGGGGGCAAGCGTTGTGGTGAAAGGCTCTACTGTGGGCGTTACTACCGACGGAAACGGCGGCTACACCATTAGCGCACCCGCCGACGCAACGCTGGTGTTCTCCTTTCTCGGGATGAGCACCGTAGAGGAAGTTATTGCCGGGCGCGGGCGCATTGACGTTACGCTGGGCGAAAGCGACCAATCGCTCGA
>JAIRMD010000175.1 GCA_031258915.1 Prevotellaceae bacterium | reverse complement strand
CAGCGGCGCTCGCCTGTACGGCTGGTAGCGCCAACATTGGGTGCGCCAACTCGGGCGCCCGTAACGCGAAAGGCGCCGGTGAAGCGGTGCTTAACCTCTACGACACGAGCGGAGGCGTGGTCTGGTATGATACCATTACCGGAAACCCGAGCGCCGGCAAAGGCGGCGGGTACTGGTCGCATACTTACGACGCAACGGCTACTTCGCTGCGGTTTGGAAGTTTCGTACTCACGCACGAGGCCGGTTTTGGCGGTACCTTCTGGGGAGGATTTACTATCGGAACAAACGGAGACCCCGAGTGCTACGGTATTCCATGCCCTTCCGGCGACTGCGACTCTACGCACAGCGAGCCCTGGGTAGATAACCAATGGGGCGTGAAGGCAGGCGGCGGCATTGTAAGCACGGCTACAACCCCGCCAACAGTGCAAAAAGGCGTACCATACCTGATTGCCTACTGGAACTACTATGCGGATGACCATGAAAACAGGCGTTCGCTGGAGGTAAAGCTTGCCGGAGATACCCTCTTTAAGCCGCAAGAAGTGTACATTGGCAACCATCCATGGCCTTACTGCGGAAATATCTATGGCGACGGGTTTGCAAGACCGCTAAAGCAACCCGGTGATGTTTTCAAGTTAATTGTCCATGCAGTAAATGCAAATAATCAAGAGTTTGCACTGCCCATTATATTGGCACAATATAATCCTAATGCTTCGGACAGCGTTCGTCAATCTCCTAACTGGTTGAAAGTCGATTTAACAGATTTGGGCAGTGACATACAATCCCTTTATTTTACGATGTTTTCGACAGATACAACAGCTGGATTAGGTCCCAACACCGCCGTTTACTTCTGCATGGACAAGTTGAAAGTGGTAAAACAAAGTGGTGCAGCTGCGCCTGCGGCTACGCTACGCACCAAAGCCCTTAAAGCCGCCAAACCGTCGGTTGAGGTTACAGACCACTTCCCGCTTACCTCTTATACCGGTGGAGAGGTTGCTGTTCACGATGACAAAGGCAAGGAGGTCTTGAAAACGACCGTGAAGGCTGGCGAAAAAATCAACCTTTCCAAGCTGCCTGCAGGCGACTACCGTTTGAGGCACGGGCACAGGTCTATTCCGTTTAAAAAAGTAAGCAAGTAGTAACCCCCTCTGTGTACATCTATGAAACCTCCGTGTTGTTCTGTGTAATTATTTTTTTGCAGAGCTACACAGAGGTTTCACAGAGATAAAACAAAAAACTATCATGATTTTTTTAAAAAAACCACTCTTTTTAGTGGCATCCGTTGTGATGTCTTACGTAAACGCTATTGCACAGTGCGACTATGCTGCTGATTTTAGCATGTTGGGATTTAACGCTCTTTTACATCAAGCTGTCACACCTACCGGGTGGGAAGGAGTTTATTTTAGTAGTAGGGCAAGTCAAGGTACCGGAGGAGCTGGATCAAATGAAATATGGCTAACCCATGATGATGGTTGGGGTAATTGTGGATATATAAAATCTCCTGTTTTGAATTATGGATGTGACTCCTTGCATTTCGAGTACAAAAAAGGTGCAGGATATCCTAAGTTGAGAGTGCAAATCCTACAAAATACAAGCAATATAGTTAACATACAGTTTGACATCACTTCTACAAGTTGGACAAAATATTCACTCCCCGTGGACATTACGGGTAATTTTCAGTTATTGTTAAGTGTTGAAAGCCCATATCCGTGTGGTGATATGGATGATTGGAATAGAGATGTCGTTCATATCAAAGACATTTGCCTCACCGCCAACCCCACCGCCGAAACATTTTCCGCACCTGCCGTGAGCCTCAGCGGGTCGCACCCGCACGCGGCGGGCGGCTACTGGGATGCGGCTACCGTGACGCTCTCCCACGAGCTGGGCAGCGCCGCCATCTACTACACCACCGACGGCACGGAGCCTAACCCTGCCTACGATTCGCTGCGCTACGCCGCCCCGTTTGAGGTTACCGCTGCCACGCAGGTGAAAGCCGTTGCCGTGCACGGTAGCTTGACCAGCGCGGCGCTGGACAGCACGCTCGCCGTTGTCCCCACCACCTTTAGCTTTATCGTCCCCAAAGACGCCACCGTGTTTGTGGGCTCAAAAGATCAGGAGGCGGAGGTGTGGGAAAACCTCTACCTAAAGAAGCACTACATTCCCTTTACCGAAAAGCAGCCCGCCTACGCGGTGGATACCCTTGCGGGGGGGACGAAAAAGCAGGTGTTCTTTGCCGTGAGCGGCGACCACAACTACCGCGTGAGCATGGAGGGCAAGCTCACCCACGTGGGAATATTTAGGCCCAAGGCTGACAATAACAGGCTTTAGGTAACGCAGGCGCAGCTCGACCTGCACAGCCCCAAGGAAATTGACCACGACGTGACGCACCTCAACGGGCGCAACCACTCGGATGTTTACCTCAACATCAACGCGGCGGGGCACCTGCGGATGGCAAAGGACAGCGCGTTTCAGCTGGTAAATGTCCGTGTATGGCAGTCCATCAACACCGACGTGGACAACTACTTCATTGAGCCGGATTTCCACTACTCCATCACCAACGAGCAGGGCGAAGAGGACAATAGCGTGGTAGCCATTTCTGCCGACGGCACGCTAACCGCCGTGGGCGCAGGCGTCGCCATAGTGCGCGTTACCTACGATGCCATGATGTGCGCCCATACCCGCAACTTGGGTAGCGACAGCGCGGCGTTTTTCAGCGCCATCTGGCCCGAAAACACCGGCGTGTTTGTGGTAACGGTGTGCGACGCGGCTGATGCGCCCGCCACCGGCATTAGCAGCAACATGCGCATAGGCGAGTACTGGAGCTCCGACGGCACCGACAAGGTGGACAGCACCCTCATCGACGCCGAGCACGATGTGCTCTACTACGAGGCGTCCACCGGCGGGTTTGACTACACGTTTGCGCCCGAAGGCGTTGCCTCCGTCGCGCTGGCGCAGCCCGAGTACACGGATAGCGTAACGGTCAACGGACATTCGCCCGCTCCAGCCGGAGCAACGCTACGGTACAGCGGCTTTTCGTCCACCGGCGTTACCGCCCACCCCAACGGCAGCTACACCGTGCGGCTGGTGCACGGGCGCAACATTGTGAAGCTCACCAACGGCAGCGGCGCATCGGAGTATCAGGTTATCAGCGCCAAGCCCGTTACGTGGACGGTGAACGGCAGCTCGGGCGCAAACAACTTGTTCCGGCTCGGCGACACGATAGCCATCACCTTCAACACGCTCTACCACCCTGCCAACAAGCTGTCGGGCATCTACAACATGAGCGCAGGCATTCAGTACACGGGCTTTGATACGAACTTCCCGGTCATACTCGGCCCCGGACAGTACACTTTTGCCAGCCGTGCGCAGACCTACAAGTTCGTCATTTCCGACAGCTACGCCGGCGAGGAAGAGGTGGCGCTGACCAAGGGCGTGATTAAAGTCAACGGCTATGGCAGCTTCTACGGCGAGCACCGCAACATCTCAAAGGTAAACGGCGTGCCGCCCAACTTCCACGCCCTCATTCGCCTTGCCTACTTCGGGTCGCTGCCCGACTTCTACTTCCGCCTCACCGACGCGCCCAGCACGCCGGAAAACCTCACCGCCACGCCCGACGGCGAAACCGCCCTCAACCTCGCGTGGGAGCCTTCGCGCGACAACGGCAGCGTTGCGGGATACATAGTTTACGCCAACGGAGAGTACAAGGACTACATCGCGACAACTACCTTCCGGCTTGACAACCTAACCCCCGGCACGCAGTACCTCATTGAGGTGGAGGCAGTGGACGACGGCGGTGTAAGGTCGTCGGCAAAGGCGCAGGCCACCGCCGCCACCGGCGACGTTACCGCGCCCTCTGTGCCCGCAAGTCTCGTAGCAACGGAGGTAGCGGAAACCTCCGCCACCCTTGCGTGGACGTCGTCCACCGACAACTCCGGCGTGGTGGCGGGCTACGTTGTTTACCGCGACGGCGACAGCATTGCACAGGTCGCCGACACAAGCGTTACCATCACGGGCTTGACTGCCGTCGTCAGCTACAGCATTGAGGTGGCAGCGGTGGATGCGGCAGGCAACAAATCTGCAAAGTCGCCATTCCTCAGCATCCTCACGCCCGACCAAACGCCGCCGAGCACTCCGGGCAAGCCGATTATGCTCGCTGAAACCAGCGCCTCCGTCACCCTTACATGGACGGTTTCTACCGACAACGTAGGCGTGGCGGGCTACCTCGTTACCCTCAACGGGGATTCGGTCAGCTTCTGCACCGACGATCGCAAGGTTACCGTTGGCGGCCTGCCCGCCGCCTACAACATCGGCATACAGGCGGTGGATGCGGCCGGCAACCGCTCGGAGGCGGCGTACTACAGCAAGGACGGCGTTGCGCCCAGCGCACCCGCCAACCTCTCCGCCCTGCCTACCGACACCACCATCGCCCTGTCGTGGACAGCCTCCACCGACAACTTGGGCGTAGTGGAGGGGTACGTGGTGTACCTCAGCGGCGATTCGGTTGGCGTTACCGCCGACACGAGCTACACCTTTGTCGGCCTGACCGCCGGCACGGAGTACGCGCTCGCGGTGGCCGCCTTCGACCCTGCGGGCAACCGCTCAGCGCAGGCGCAGGTAACGGCGAGCACTACCGCCACTGCCGCCACCGGCGTGCGGCAGACGGGCAAGGATAACGCTATTGCCTACCCCAACCCCTTCAACAGCTACCTTGTAGTGAGCGCCTCCGCCAAGGGCGAGGTGGTCATCTACAACCTGCAAGGGCAGGTGGCGCTGCGGGCTAACGTGGGCGCAGGCAGCAACCGCATCAACACGGCGGCGCTGCCGCAGGGCGCGTACATCGTGCGGTGCGGGTCGCTGACGCAGCTGCTGCTAAAGAAGTGATAACGCGAAATGAAGTGAAAAAAGCAAGGCCTTAGGCCTTGCTTTTTTTATGCGGTTTTGCCGTATAGTCGCAATGGGTTTTGTCGCAATGGGTTTTGTTGCATAGCCGCGGCGGAGAGCGCTGATGCGTGGGGGTGAGGTTTTTTATTTAAGCGGCTGGATTACAGGCATCAGGGGTTAAGCAAAGAGCATGTAGATGCGCCTTAGCAAAGACGGCCTGCTCTGGG
>JAIRMD010000159.1 GCA_031258915.1 Prevotellaceae bacterium | reverse complement strand
TCGAGCGTTGTGAGCGTCAGCGATTTTCCGAATCGGCGCGGGCGGGCGAGGAAGTAAACGCTGCCTTTCTCAACTAAGCTAATCAGCATCTGGGTTTTATCCACGTAAATGCACCCATCCTCAACTATCTTTTCAAAAGTTTGAATGCCTGTCGGCAGCTTTTTAAGTCGCTTTTCCATACTTATTTTTTTTACGAAGATACATATTTTTTTGCGATGCGCAAAAGTCGCACCCTATGGCAATGAGCTTACTTGGCAGCCAAATAAATTTGCTATATTTGCGGTATCTTTACCATGAATCCCCAGTTTGCCAGACGACATCTGGAAAATTGGGAGAAGATGCTTACTGCTAAAACAACTTTTTTAAATCTACGCGCATGAAAAAAATAGCTGTTCTTGCCGGTGATGGTATTGGGCCGGAAGTAGTTGCTGAAGCGCTAAAAGCGCTGCGGGCTATCAACAAAAAGCATGCCATAGGCTTTACCTTTGAGCATAAGCTGATAGGCTCATGCGCCATTGACGCTACAGGCGACCCCTTGCCCGCAGATACGGTTGAGTGCTGCCTAAGCTCCGATGCCGTGCTGCTCGGCGCTGTGGGGCATCCCCGCTTTGATAGCGACCCAGCGGCAAAGGTGCGGCCCGAGCAGGGCCTGCTCAAAATTCGCAAGGCGCTGGGGCTGTACGCAAATATCCGCCCCATAAAATCGTACAAAGCCCTGTATGGCGTATCGCCACTTAAAGAATCGCTTATCGTTGGCGTGGACTTTGTGGTGTTCCGCGAGCTGACGGGGGGCATATACTTTGGCGAGAAGGGTCGCAGAAGCGGCGGCAGCGAAGCCTTTGACCTTTGCGCCTACAGCGCTGAGGAGGTAGAGCGCATAGCCCGGCTGGCGTTTGCAGCAGCACAGAAGCGGCGTAAACACTTAACGTTGGTAGATAAGGCTAACGTGCTGGAAACATCGCGGCTGTGGCGAGATATCGTGAGCAAAGCATCAAAAGATTTTCCTGATGTGCAGCTCGATTGCATGTTTGTGGATAACGCCGCCATGAAAATAGTTCAGCAGCCCGCATTTTTTGATGTAGTACTTACCGAAAACATGTTCGGCGACATCCTCACCGACGAGGCTTCGGCCATTACCGGCTCCATCGGGATGCTGCCGTCGGCTTCTGTGGGTAGCAAGGTGGCGCTGTTTGAGCCTATCCACGGCTCCTTCCCCGAAGGGGCGGGCAAGGGAATTGCCAACCCGATGGCAGCCATCCTGTCGGCGGCTATGATGCTGGAGCACTTTGGCTACCTGACGGCGGCGCAGGAGGTGCGGGCGGCGGTGGAGCTCGCGCTGGAGGAGGGCGTAGCAACGAGCGAAATCAACAGGGATAAGCCTGCGTCAACAGGCGAGGTAGGAGACTTTATTGCAGGGAATATTTAGGCCATTGCCGGTGCAAAATAACGAATGGAAAAAATATTATTTTTTTGGTAAAAAAAACAGTAAACAACCTTTTTGCCTTGAGAAAAGTATTAATTTTGCGCCTGAGAATCTTGCTTGGCTGTAGCTGAGATGGAAATCAAAAAGTGTACAAGAAGGTGTAGACCTATTTAATTTTAAAATAGAAAAAATTATGTCGGACAAAAAATTATTTGCCGAATTTCCGCCGGTTTCTACCGAGCAGTGGGAGGCAGAGATTGCCAAAGATCTCAAGGGCGCGGACTACGACAAAAAGCTGGTTTGGAAAACCGCCGACGGCGTTTCGGTGCGCCCCTACTACCGCGCCGCCGACCTGCAGCGCGTAAGGCATACCGGCGTTGCGGTGGGGGCGTTTCCGTACGTGCGCGGTGCCAAAAACCACAACCGGTGGCTGGTGCGCCAAACCTACTGCGCCTGCACCGACAAGAAGAAGGCCAACGCTCAGGCCCTCGACGGGCTTATGAGAGGGGTGGATTCGCTGGGCTTTTGCTTTAAGGGCGACCTCGATGAGGCCGACTTGGAAACCTTGCTCAAGGGCATTTACCTCGATGCCGTAGAGGTGAACTTTGTGGGCTGCGCCTGCAGCGGAGCGGAGCTTACCCAAAAGCTGGCGGCCTACGCCAAAAAATCCAACGCCAAGCTCGACAACGTGGCGGCCTCCATTGATGCCGACCCGCTGCGCGAGCTGACCGTCAAGGGCACCCTTGCCGGCGGTGCCTTCGACCGGCTAAAGGATGCCATCCTTGCCGCCGCCGAACTGAAGCGCCTGCGCAACGTGGGCGTGTCGGGCGCGGCCATCCACAACGCCGGAGGCACCGCCGTGCAGGAGCTGGCGTTTGCGCTGAGCATGGGCAACGAGTACCTCGCCCGGCTCACCGACTGCGGCCTCGCGGTGGACGACGTTGCCCGCCGCGTAAAGTTTACGTTTGCCGTGGGCGCAAGCTACTTCCTCGAAATCGCCAAGGTGCGCGCCGCCCGCCTGCTGTGGGCGACCATCGTGAGCGCCTACAGGCCGGAAAAAAGCTGCTCGGGCCGCATGAAAATTCACGCCGTTACCAGCGCGTGGAACCAAACGGCCTACGATGCCTACGTGAACCTGCTGCGCGGCGCCACCGAAGCCATGAGCGCGGCCATTGCCGGCGTCGACTCGCTGGAGGTGCTCCGCTTCGACAAGCCGTTCAGGGCGGCGAGCGAATTTTCCAACCGCATTGCCCGCAACACGCAAATTCTGCTCAAGGAGGAGGCGCACTTCGACCATGTGGTCGACCCTGCCGCAGGCTCGTACTACGTCGAAGCGCTGACGCAAAGCATTGCAGAGGAGGCGTGGAAGCTCTTTAAGCTGGTGGAGGAAAAGGGCGGCTACGTGGCTGCGTTCAAGGCCGGATTCATTCAGGAGCAGGTCAGGGCATCGGCGCAAAAGCACGACAGCAACATTGCCACCCGCCGCGAAATTTTGCTGGGCACCAACCAGTACCCCAACGTTGGCGAGGCGCTGAGCGACGACGCGCGCGCAGCCCTTGCGCCAAAGGATGAGGAGGCAGCGGCCGCGCACCCCGGCTGCGGCGACATGCCGTCGCTCGCGGGCGAGCCGCTAAAGCCCTACCGCGGAGCGGAGGTCTTTGAGGCGCTGCGCCTCAAGACCGAAAATAGCGGACGGCAGCCGCAGGCGTTCATGCTCACGTTTGGCAGCTTGGCCATGTGCAGGGCGCGGGCGCAGTTCTCCGGCAACTTCTTCGCTGTGGCGGGCTTTAAGGTTACGGACAACAACCGCTTTGCCGGCGTGGACGAGGGCGTAAGGGCCGCCCTTGCCGCCAAAGCAGACATCGTGGTGGCCTGCTCGTCGGACGAGGAGTACGCGGAGGGCGTGCCCGCCATTGCCGAGAAGCTGGGCGGCAGCGCCATTCTGGTGGTTGCCGGCGACCCCGCCTGCAAGGAAGAGCTGCAAGGCAAAGGCATTTCGCACTTCATCAGCGTGAGAAGCAACGTGCTCGAAACGCTTAGGCAGTACCAAAAAGAGCTGGGGATATGACGCAGCGCTGACAAACGTAACTTTCATTTAAAATTATTTAGCTATGGGAACAGGAATTTATGGGGCTATCCCCGTTCGCTTCACTTTTGAGAGCCGGTGGAATTCAAGCGAAAAAAACAAAAAAGGCTTCTTGAAGAGCTCGCCAAGCGGCATTTTAGACTTCTACCGCGAAGAAAAAACCGAGGAGGAGGGAAAAGAGGTAACGTACTACACCGTAAAGCCGGACATGCTTTTACCGCACTTCAAAGAATTCTTTTTTGAGTTTTGCGCGCTCATTGGCGAAAGTGAGCTGCCGAAGCTGTGCGAGAAGTTCAACAGCGACTACGACGCCATTGTAGCCGCCAACGACTTGGAGGCGTTTATGGAACACTTCAGCTACAAACACCATACCGAGTATGACCCGTTCAATTTTCCCCATCTGGACTTTTCGGACATTGAGTGTAGCAGCAACCTGACCATCTACCGAGGCTCCTACAAGGCTATTCTGGAGGAATACTCAACGCTCTACCACATGGAGAAGCTGCTGGTAGCCGCCACGAGCAACCCGCTGGCAAAGCTGGTGAAGTTTGTTATGTCGCTGTAAAAATGTGAAGCGTATGTAATAATACTTTTCTGCATGAAAATACATCATTTAGGAGCGCACAGCTCTATCATAAACCGCTTTATAGCCGAGCTTCGCGACGCGGCCATGCAGACCGACAGCATGCGATTCAGGCGTAACGTTGAGCGCATTGGCGAAATATTTGCCTACGAAATCAGCAAGGAAATGAGCAGCGAGGTGCTCACGGTGCAAACTCCGCTGGGCCTTGCCGAGCTTCCCGTGCCGTGCGAGGAGGTGCTCATTGCCTCCATCATACGGGCGGCGCTGCCCATGCACCAGGGTATGCTGGGCTACTTTGACAAGGCGCAAAACGCTTTCATTTCGGCTTACCGCAAGTACGGAAAGGACAACAAGTGTACCATCTCGCTGGAGTACGTCTCCTGCCCCAATATCGACGACAAGACGGTGATACTGTGCGATACAATGCTGGCCACCGGAGCATCGATGGAGCTGGCGTACCGCGCTTTGCGTGCGCGTGGAACGCCCAGAAAAACGCACATAGCCAGCATTATAGCTAGCAAGGATGGCGTAGCGCACATCAAAAAAAATTTGGGAATCAACAAGGAGCTTTCGCTGTGGGTCGGCGCCATCGACGACGAGCTCACCGTAAAATCCTACATCGTACCCGGATTAGGCGATGCTGGAGATTTGGCATACGGGGATAAGCTGTGAGATTAGATGATTTGAAAATTGAAGATAGCAAGCATAGATTTAGGTTATCGTCCCGTGCTTTTGGCCCCGATGGACGAGGTTACCGACCTTTCTTTTCGCTTCATGTGCAAGCGCTTTGGCGCAGCCATGATGTACACAGAGTTTGTTTCGAGCGATGGGCTTATCCGAAGCGCCGGCGCCAGCGTGGCCAAGCTCCGCATTTACGACTACGAGCGCCCTATCGGGATTCAGCTGTACGGCCACCTCGTTGACGCTATGGTGGAGGCTGCGCGCCTAGCCGAGCAGGCGCACCCGGATGTTATAGACATCAACTTTGGCTGCCCGATGAAAAAAATTGCCAACCGCGGCGCCGGCTCGGGCATGATGCGCGATGTGCCGAAAATGGTAGAGATGACCCGGCAAATCGTGCGCGCTGTGCGGCTGCCCGTAACCGTCAAAACGCGGCTGGGGTGGGACGAAAGCAGCAAAAATATCGTAGAGGTGGCCGAGCGGTTGCAGGATGTTGGGGTACAGGCGCTTGCCATACACGGGCGTACCCGCAGTCAGGTCTACAAGGGCGAGGCCGACTGGACGCTGATTGGCGAGGTGAAGAGGAACCCCCGCATGGTCATCCCCATCATTGGCAACGGCGACATCAAAAGCCCCGAAAAGGCAAAGGAGATGTTTGACCGCTACGGCGTTGACGGCGTTATGGTGGGGCGCGCTTCCTACGGTCGTCCGTGGATTTTTAGGGAGATAAGCCACTACCTTGACACCGGCGAGCTGCTCCCGCAGCCTGCCGTGAGGGAGCGCGTAGCGATTGCCAAGCTGCACTTTGCAAAATCCCTCGAGCACAAGCAGGGCAAAAGCAGCATATACGAAATGCGCCGCCACTTTTGCTCCTACTTTAAGTGCCTGCCCGACTTCAAGGAAACGCGCCTCAAGCTCGTTACCGCCGAAGACCCCCAGGAAATTTTTGCCCTGCTCAGCTACGTTGGGGAGCGATGGGGAGAGGAGTAGTTAGTTAAGAGAGAAGAGCTATGGGAAAAAATAAGCTGGCGCGATTTCGGGAAAACGAAACCTTTGCGCTGCTTCACCAGCCTGCATTTGCCGATTTGTTCAGGGGAGATTTTGAGCTGAAGGGACGATGGCATCGGGATTTTTTCGGGAACGAAAACCCAATTGTGCTGGAGCTGGGCTGCGGTCGCGGCGAATATACGGTGGAGATGGCAAGGCTGTTCCCCGATAAAAATTTTATCGGCATCGACGTCAAAGGGGCGCGGCTGTGGCGCGGGGCAAAAGCGGCTACAGAGGAAGGGCGGCGCAACGTAGCGTTTGTCCGCACCAGAATAGAGGTCATCACCTCGCTATTTGCCCCCGGCGAGGTGAGCGAAATTTGGATTACCTTCCCCGACCCGCAGCCATCGCGCGCCCGCAAGCGGCTGTGCTCGCCGATGTTCCTCAACCGCTACGCAAAAATTCTTGCACCGCAGGGAGTGGTGCACCTCAAAACCGACAGCCGGATGCTGCACGAGTACGCTAAGGCAGTGCTTGCCGCCAGCGGCGTTGCCCCTCTCCAAAGCGCCGCCGACCTGTACGCGGAGGGTGTCGATGCCGTGCTTTCGATAAAGACAGCCTACGAGGAGATTTTCATCAGCGAGGGTTACCCCATTACCTACCTCAAGTTTCTGCTGCCGCAGGGCAAGGCGCTGGTAGAGCCGGAGGGTTTTACGTACAGCGGCGGCGTTCCCAAGGCCAGAACGCGGCAATCGCGGCAGGTTGCTATACTGCGCACGGGCAGGTTTTGCGCATGATGCGTCCCCGTTCCCCGTAGGGGAACCATATCAATAGAAAAATGTTGGCCACGAAGACAATAGTAAGCAAAGGTTCACAAAAAAGCAGTTGAGCTGGCGTATGTGGAGAGTTTATCCTATGAAACGGTTCGGCGCGTTTTAAAAAAAACGAACTTAACCCACATTGCAACTTATGAGGAGTTAACATCCACATATTCAGCAGGATATTTTTTTCGAAGAGAGATTTGTGTACTACGGATTTTTTCATTTTAAAGGGATAATATTTGTAGCCAAGCTTGTCATAAATCAGCTTGACATTATCATCGGGCGAGGTACAACGTCGTATCATTATAAGCTCATCCG
>JAIRMD010000116.1 GCA_031258915.1 Prevotellaceae bacterium | reverse complement strand
TCGCTGGGCTACCGCTTTATGGATTACGCCTACGCATACTATGAGCGCGACGACGCTCCGCCGGACTACCAGGAACGGTTTGCGCACGGGCTGTACACCGGTTTTTGCCTCGAATATACCTTTGCATCCACCCTGCCGCAAAGCGAAAAAGAGGTGGCGCAGCGACGGGAAAACCGCAAGCGGTTTTGGCTCACGGAGGCTATACTCTTCCTCTTTGATTGGGGAAGGATGCGATAAATTAATACTAAAACGCTTAATTTTACAAAAATGAAAAAAATATTTATTGTTTCAATTGCTTTGATAATTACACAGACAAGCTTCGCTGCCCAAAACAGCAAAACCTTTTGGGGAGAAGTTACATTAGGCTACGGGCGAAGCCTTGGCGACTACGGAAAAAATTACGACATATTGCCCGGCGCAGCCAACAACATGTACACGGTAAGCGCTAAGGTAAAGGCAGGGTACTACGTGCTGCCTCAGCTTTCGGTGGGCGCGGGCGTAGGGCTGAGCGGCTACCACAACCCCATCATCAACACGCTGCCCGTGTTTGCGGAGGCTCGCTACAACGTGAAGCGCGTCCCAAGGCTGTTTTCCTACCTCAACGCGGGCGCATCGTTTGGGGCGGGCGCCTTCAGCAGCGGGGCTATCGTAGGCGCAGGCCTGGGCTACAGCATTAAAACGGGCAGGCGAACAGCCCTCAACGTTTCTGTTGGCTACGACGCGCTGCTGTACAAGCAGACCGCTGTATATTTGTTCACAGACGAGGTAGCCTACAGCGAAATGCGCCACAGGCATACGATGTTCTTGCAGCTGGGTTTTGAATTTTAGCAGCGCACCGGCTGCGTTACGGTAAAAGTATGCTCTGCACGCTATTTTCCTTTCCGGCACCCAAAAAGAGGAGTAGCCGACGCTGCGTAGCACGGTAGCAAAAGCAGGCTACGCAGCACGAAAAAAATAAGCTGTAAATCAGACGTGTAGCTTTTTTTAATGCAGAAAATAATGTTTTTTAGTTCTATCGGTGCAATAACCTATTGACAAAGGGCAAAGAAGAGTATACCTTTGCAGCCGCTTTTTTTTTTTTTTTTTTTAGCGTGCTACCCTTTTTGTGCAGCGTGTTGCATTGCATTTGCTGCTCAAATTCAAAATGTTGATGTTGATATGACCTCTTTTCTTCATACTATTCTTGCCGCATGCGGTGCGCTTAGCCGTCGCATGTATGCTGCGCTCTCGCTGCTGTGGACGCATAGCATAGCGCTGGCGGTATACGCTTGTGCGCAGAGTAGCCGCAAGGCTCGCATCAGCCTGCACGCGGCGCAACTCTTTTCCCCGATAGAAGTAAAAATCCCTCCCTCCATTTGGCGATTAGGCAAAAATAACTTCTACAGGTTAGGTGCCTGCTGTCGCTTCCTCACGCAGCAGGCGCCGGAACCCCCAAAGAGCTTACGCGGCTCTACTAAGTGAGGAAAATGTGTATCCTTTTGGTCGAATGGCTATGAGCAGTCCATCGTAGAAGCACTGGCCAGTACTTTTTTTAATTCAAAAAAAAACATACTATAAAATTAAAAAAGCATACTATAAAGATGAAGAAAAACATTATATCAGCAATGCTGCTTATGCATGTAGCGTTGTGCGCTTACGCGCAGAGCGAAGCCGAAGGCAAAGCGGTAAAGTTTGACCTAAAAGCGGTAACATTCGGCGTAAGAACCGGCTGCGCCGTGAACGCTATGCAGTCCATTACCGTCAGGGACGACGGCAGCGACACCAAAACGTTTGAGGGCGTTGGCTGGCAGGTGGGCGGCAGCGCCTACTACAACATCCAGACGATGGCGGGGATTTCGCCGCAGGACCACTGGGGGATAGAAACAAGCCTGCTCTTCTCCAACAGGATGTACTACACGGGCAGCTACCTAAACTCGCTGTACTACGCGGAGCTCCCCGTAACGTTAGTTTACGCTTACGGCATACCGTTCACCAAAAAGCTGAACATAAAATGGCAGCTGGGGCCTTACTTCGGGGTTGGCTTGGCTGGCAGCAACAGGGCGTTTGCCAACAGCATCCGCCGGTTCAACTTTGGGCTGACGGGTGGCCTTGGCATGGAGTTTGGCCGCTTCTTTGTGGGCTCGTCCTACAGCTACGGTGCGCTCAACGTTGCGCGAAATACCTCCAGCAAGCACACGCAGAGGCTAAACTCAAGTGACTTAACCATCGGCTGGAATTTCTAAGAGGGGCGCCAGGCCCCGCGGGGAGCTTTGCCCGAGCGGTGGTTTCTGTGATTTTGTGGTGTGGCTACGGTTTCCCGGCGGCGTAGCGCCGTTTTGTAAACCGTAGGCAGCCACAAAATCGCAAAAATCAAAGCTCGGGCAAATTCTTTTTAAGCTATTTACGCATGAAAAACAGTATTACCATGCTGCTCGCAGCCTTGCTCTGCCTCTCCTGCTCCGGGCGCGAGGACGAGGAGCCGCCGCTGCCCCAGCGCACCGTGCTGGTCTACATGGCGGCGGACAACGACCTGTACCGCAACGCTCTGACCGACATTGAGGAGATGCTTGCGGCGGCGGTGCCCGCCGACGGCAACCTCGTGGTGTACTTAGACGCGCCGGCGTGGTCGGCGGATAGCTGCCCGCAGCTGCTCCACATTCGGCAGGGCAAAGCCACCCCCGTAAAGCGGTATGGGCAGCAAAATTCGGCTTCGGGGCAGGTGCTGCAGGCGGTTACGGGCGATGCCATGTCCGCCTTTCCTGCTGCGAGCTACGGCTTAGTGCTTTGGTCGCACGGCACAGGCTGGCTGCCCAAGGGTGCCTACGACCGCCTCGCCAAAAGCGCCGCGCCGCTTTCGGCGGCAATGCAGTCGTTTGGCAGGGACGGCGGCAGCGAAATGGACATTATTGAGCTGGCGGAAGCCCTGCCCGCGCAGCTGGAGTTCATCATTTTCGACGCCTGCCTGATGGGGGGCGTAGAGGTGCTCTACCAGCTGAGGCGCAAAGCCGGCGTTATTGTGGCCTCGCCCACCGAAACGCTGGTGGCGGGCTTTCCCTACGCCGAAGCCATCCCCCTGCTGTTCACCTCGCCCGTTGGCTACGCCCAGCTGGCGCAATCGTACATGAGCTACTACAAAAGCAAGTCGGGCAGCGAGCAAACGGCCACCATTGCCGTTGTTGATGCCGGGCAGCTGGAGCCGCTTGCCGCCCTGCTGCGCAGCATTCTCCACGCCGGAAACGCCCGCGTTGCCCCGCCGGACAAGGAAAAAATCCAGCGGTACGACCTGCTGGAGGAGAGCGTTTTTTACGATTTGGAGGATTACCTCGCCGGCATAATCGAAGACCCTGCGCAGCTGCTGAGCCTGCGGCAGCAGCTCGCCAAGGCGGTTGTATACCACGACCACACCCCCTACTTTCTGGCGCAGCTGCCCCTGGTGCGCAGCTGCGGCGTA
>JAIRMD010000242.1 GCA_031258915.1 Prevotellaceae bacterium | reverse complement strand
TGTGTGTGTGTGTGTGTGTGTGTGTGTGTGTGTGTGTGTGTGTGTGTGTGTGTGTGTGTGTGTGTGTGTGTGTGTGTGTGTGTGTACGCGCGCGTGCACATTATTTTCGAGAGCTGAAAGCAGAGCCTGATTCTCGGAAGTTGATTTTTGCGATTTTAGAATTGAGCGCTGCTGAGCGCAGGCGTTGCCGGGCAAAAAACACTTTGCCGCTGCCCCCAAAGCAAGCGTACAGACATGCAAAGCGCGGGCGCAAAAAGGCAGCGCCCCCCTGCACATGCTATGCAGGCGCGTTAGGCCTCCCGTTACCCCTTGAGGGCTGATGTAGTATCGCATTTCGATTATTGCTTTACGTAAAAAACGTCCAATTCTTTTGCTATACTGCACGCGGGCAGTTTTTGTGCATTGCCCTTTAGGGCATTCATATCAGTAGAAAAAGCGTATGATGCGTCCCCGTTCCCCGTAGGGGAAGCAGCACTACTGCGCAAAACCTGCCCGCGTACAGTATACAAAAATACATGTTTTTTTCAATTCTAAGATGAAAAATGGGGAAAAACCTTTTCGCAGGCCCCACTTACCCCTCCATTTTTCCGCCTCCATAAAAGCTAAATAATCACAATTAATTTTATATTTTTTCATTGCAAACGTTACCGCAAACGTTTGCGGTGGAAGCCATATAATTAGCTGTAAAAAAAACGATTAATTGAGAATTTTAGTTCGTACTTTTGGCGGCCAGAAGTAAGATTTAGCCAAAAATGCTCTACGGTACTCAAAACTATTTAACGATGTGATATGAAGAACAAAAAAATTACACGAAAGCTGCTTACGGCAGCAACGTTGCTGCTGTCGCTTACCATAGAGGCGGCGGCTCAGGATAGCTACAGGGTAAGCAGCACGGTGGTTGACCAAGCCACCGGAGAGCCGCTGATAGGCGTAAGCGTTGTGGAGCGCGGCACCACCAGGGGGATTGCCACCGACGCTGGCGGCGCGTTTACGCTAAACGCTACGTCGGCTACCTCCGACATTGTCTTTACCTACATTGGCTACACCACCCTCACGCTAAAAGCGAGCGAAGTGCCCGCCAGAGTAGCGCTGGAGGAGGAAACAACGGAGCTGGGCGATGTGGTGGTTATCGGCTACGGCACCCAGACCAAAAAGGAGCTCACCGGCTCGGTGGCCAGCATCAAGGAGGAGAGCTTCAACAAGGGCATACAGTCCAACCCTATGGGGCTAATACAAGGTAAGGTGGCCGGCCTTACCATCATCAAAAACGGGGGCGACGACCCCGCACAGAACTCCTATCAGGTGCAGCTGCGCGGCGTGGGCAGCCTCAAGGGTAACGACGCGCCGCTGTACATTATAGACGGCGTGCCGGGCGGCGACATGGCCTCTGTGCTGCCCGCCGACATTGAATCTATTGACGTGCTCAAGGACGGCTCGGCGGCGGCCATCTACGGCACGCGCGCCAACCACGGCGTGATACTGATCACCACCAAGCGCGGCAAGGTCGCGGCAGGGCCGGGCGGCGCCGGACGAGCGGTGGTGGAGTACAGCGGCGACGTGGCAACGGGATTCATCGCCAAGCGGCCGCAGGTGCTCACCGCCGACGAGTACCGCACCTACATGGTGAGTAACGGCAAAGGCGTTGACCTGGGCGGCAGCACTGCGTGGTTGGACGAAATTACTCGCACGCCCGTTAGCCACACTCACGCCCTCTCGATGGCGGGCGGAAGCACCACCTTCAACTACCGCGCATCGGTGGCCTACCGTAGCATGGAGGGCCTTGCCCTAAAGTCGGACTACAGCGAAATAAACGGGCGCTTTGCCGCCGACCAAAAGGCGCTGAACAACAAGCTGCAGCTCTCGTACGATTTTTCCTACACCTCAAACAAGCGCAAGTGGGCAGACTACGACGTGTTCAACCAGGCTATACGCCTCAACCCTACCATGCCGGTGCGCTCCGATAGCCCCGACCACGAGAAGTACAACGGCTACTACGAAACCAACGCATTCTACTCCTACAACGCGGTGGCAAAAATCAACGAAACCGACAACAACCAAAGCGACAAGGTGCTGCTGGGTAGCGTTCGCGCAGCCCTGAGCATCACCGACCACCTGCAATTTTCCACCTTCTACTCCTTGCAGCAGAAGTCTGTTTGGAACGGAAAGTACGAGAGCCGCTACCTGAAGTCGGTGCTTGGCCTCAACGGGGTGGGCTCGCAGTCGGAGGCCAAAAACCAAATGCAGGTCATAGAGAACACCCTGCAATACGCCAACAGCTTCGACCGGCACAACTTGCAGGCCTTTGTGGGGCAGTCGTACCAGTACACGGAGGACATGGCGTTCAACGTGCAAAATACCGATTTCCCCCTCGACCAAACTTCGTACAACAACCTCGGCATGGGCTCTGGGGTGCAAACAGGCGAGCCGAACAAGGTGTCGCTGGGCAGCTCGCGCTACGCCGACAAGCTGGCCTCGTTCTTTGCCCGCGTGCTGTACAGCTACGCCGACAAGTACTACCTCAACGCGAGCGCCCGCATGGAGGGCTCGTCGAAGTTTGGACCTAAGGCCGACCCCACGTTTGGGCGCTGGGGGATTTTTCCGGCCCTGAGCGGCAGCTGGCGCATCAGCGAGGAGGAGTTCATGCAGGGCGTGGACTTCCTGAACGACCTCAAGCTGAGGGTGGGCTACGGCGTTACCGGCAACATGCCCTCCGACCACTACCTCTACCTGATGCGCGTGGGGCAAACCGGAAGCGAAATCTTCATGGACGGCGCCTTTGTGAAGCCATGGGGTGCGCTATCTAACGAAAACGAATCCCTGCGCTGGGAAAAGAAGCACGAGTACAACGTGGGCCTGGACTTCACCCTGCTCAACAGGCGGCTGTCGGGTACCATCGACGCCTACCTGCGCAACACGGTTGACCTGCTGTGGGAGTACAACGTGCCCATGCCCCCTTACCCCTACGGCACCAAGTGGGACAACTACGGGCAGCTGCGCAACATGGGCGTGGAGCTGGCGCTGAATTACGCCATTTTTAGGGAAAAGGACTACGCATGGAACGTGGGGCTGGTGATGGCCAAAAACAGCAACAAAGTCCTTAAAATTACCGGTGGTGAGTACGCCGACAACAACGCGGGCTACCTCGACGTAGGCTCCATATCGAGCGGCGACGGCGAAACCGGCGTTCACGTGATGAGGCTGGAGGAGGGTAAGCCTATAGGGAACTTCTACGGGTGGAAGTACGCCGGCATCAAGAGCGACGGAACGTGGATGTTCTACACCCCCGAAGGTGGATTTACATCTACCCCCACCGAGGCCAACAAGCAAATACTGGGTAACGCCCAGCCCTTTGCCACCTTTGGCTTCAACACGGCGGTAAGCTACGGGCAGCTCGACCTCTCGCTCAACTTCAGGGGGCAGTTCGGAGGGCTTATCTTCAACGAAATGCGCTACTTCTACGAGAACACCACAGGCGCGGAAAACGTGCTGCTCTCGGCGGTATCATCATCGGCTAAGGTTGCGGCCAACCGCGATGCCTCCAAGCTGAACGCCAACCGGCGGTTCTCGGACTTTTACTTGGAGGATGCCACATTCCTAAAGCTGAGCGACGCTACGCTAAGCTACACCTTCAACCTGCCCGAAAACGTTAAGCAGTACATCTCCCGCCTCAGGCTCAACCTGACGGCGCAAAACCTGTTTACCATCACCGGCTACTCGGGCATGGACCCCGAGGTGAGCATGAGCGGCCTAACGCCGGGGTTTGACGGCAGAAGCTACTACCCGCGCCAGCGCACCGTGCTGCTTGGCGCTTCGCTGACCTTTTAGACCGAAAAAAAGAATTAGTTGAATTTAAAATTACACCATAACATCATGAAGCTAAAAGCGTATATATGGGGCGCAGGGGTAGCGGCGGCAGGCCTCCTTGCCCCCTCGTGCACCGACATGGAGCCGGAAGTAAGCTCCGACGTGCTGAAGGAAGACTACTACAAAACCCCAGAGCAGTTCGCAACGCTGCTGGCCAACGCCTACGCGCAGCTGGCGGGCGAGTACGGCTACGTGTACCGCGAGGGATACTGGAGCATGCAGGAGTACACCACCGACGAGGTGGCCGTGCCCACGCGCGGCACAGAGTGGAGCGACAACGGAGTGCCCATCGCCATGGGGCAGCATAAGTGGGAGGAGAACACCCGCGACGTGAACAACGGCTGGAGCTTTGCCTACGGCGGCGTAACAAAGTGCAACGGCGTGCTGGACAACATTAAGATAATTAAGGGTGAGGACGAGGCGCAGTACGACGATGCCACCAAGTTTGGCATTGCCGAAACTAAGGTGCTACGCGCCTTTTACCACCTGCTGGCCATGGACCTCTACGGCAACGTGCCCATTGTGGATGCCTCCGACGCCGTGCTAAAGCAGAGCTCGCGCACGGAGGTATTCAGCTTCATAGAAAGGGAGGTGAAGGACAACCTGCCCTACCTGCAGGTAACGCCCAGCTACGGGCGGGTAACCAAGTCGGTGGGGCAAACCATCCTGGCCAAGCTCTACCTGAACGCAGAGGTGTACACCGGAGCGGCGCGGTGGCAAGACGCGCTCAGCATGTGCGACTCCGTTATCGGCGGAGGGTACGGGTACGCCCTCGAAAGCGACTACTTCGCCCCGTTCAAGGTGAGCAACACCGGCTGCAAGGAGATTATATTCCCTGTGGTGTTCGATGCCGTGAAGGCGCAGGGCAACATGTTCCACCTCATGACGCTGCACTACGCCCACGCCTACCCGGAGGTGTACGGCTTTACGACCCAAACGTGGAACGGACCCTGCGCCCACGAAGATTTTTACAACGCCTACGAGGAGGGCGACAAGCGCAAGGCGCAGTGGTTTGTGGGGCCAATCACCGATAAAAGCACCGGCGACACCATCAACTTCATAAAAGGCAGCGTAAACAAAAAGGCAATTATAGTGCCAACCATCAGCGCCACCGTAGACGCTACGGAGGAAAACACCTTTGAGGGCGCACGCTTTGTGAAGTTCGAAATTGAGCCGGGCATAGGCCACCACGCCAACAGCGACTTCCCCATCTACCGCCTTGCCGACATCTACCTGATGAAGGCCGAGGCGCTCTTACGCTTAGGCAACAGCGGCGAGGCCGTGATAGCGGCAAACGAGGTGAGGAAGCGCACAGGGCTGACGGACTACACCACCGCCACGCTTACCTTAACCGAGCTGCTGGCCGAGCGCGGGCGGGAGCTGGCTTGGGAGGGGCACCGCAGGCAAGACCTTATCCGCTTTGGAGAGTTCACAAAGCAGTGGGGGAAAATGACCACAAACGAATACTACAAGCCCGCATCGGACGGAGAGCACCGCACGCTCTTCCCCATTCCTAAGTGGGTAACGGACGCGGCGCCGGGCGTGTATACGCAAAACGCAGGATATAACTAATTGGCAACCGCTTTAAGGCCAGCGTAATGGCCTTATTTATCAATTATTTTTTTCACACTTAAACACAAAATTATCATGAACATCAAAACGCTAAGATTTCTGCCCATTTGGGCAATGGCGCTGGCAGTAGGATTTGCCGGCTGCAACAACGATGACGAAACGCCAAACGTGGACGAAGTCATCGAGGATGGCTTTTACCTGACGGGCGATGCCACCGGCTATGAAAAACCTGATCTGAATACCAAGCTGATTCCTGCCACCAACGAGGCAGCCGAAAACGCAGAAAGAGCAGGGCTGTATGACGGCTACGTGTATCTGGAGGCTAACAAAAACTTCAACGTTGTGGAGTACGTTGCAGGACAGACCACCAGCTACGGAGGCACGCTGTCAACGGTGGCCGGCGGTGCCAACGAGGAGCCTGCCGAAAGTTACGACAGCGGCACGCTGACCAAAGACGGCAGCGCCTACAAAGTTGCCACCAATGGCTTGTACCACGTTATCGTAGACAAGCAGCTGGCCAAGACGCTGGTAATTCCTGTTCCCTACTGGGCAGTTATTGGCGATCTTTCCGGATGGGGCGACGTCAAGCTGGAGCAAAAATCTGGTGCCTCAAAGAGTAAAGTAGAATTTGAGAATACAAACGTTAACTTCAGAGCCGGCGGGTATAAGTTCAGGCATACCGGAGGCTGGAAAGTAACGATAGCTGACGACGGCTCCGTAAAGGCCAACCTCAACTACGGCGGAAATGGTAGCGGCAGCGACTCTTCCTTAACTCCTACTCTTGTTACAGGGGGTAATAACTTAAATCTTACGGAAAGCAACAAGGGTGCCTACACCGTTAACCTGACGTGGGAGCCACAAAAAGGCTACACGGCTACCCTTACCCGCACAGGTGACCTTATAGTTAGCCCCGCAGGGCAAGCCACCTTTACGCTTACTGTACCCAGCACCACACCCGCAGACGCGCACATTGGCATTGTAGGCAGCTTTACAGATAATAGCTGGAACATTGAAAACCCTGTAACTCTGACCAAGGGCGATGACGGAAAATATACTGTAACTACAGAAATACCCGCAGATTTCCAATACAAGTATGTCATTAGCGCCAATGGTACGAGTTGGAGTTGGGATTGGGCAGAAAGCGGCGGCAACCGTGGAGTGCCTGTTGACAACATTACGAATGTAACCGACGAGGTTAGCGCTTGGACTGCAATTCCGCCCAGTCAAGTTAGCCCCGCAGGGCAAGCCACCTTTACGCTTACTGTACCCAGCACCACACCCGCAGACGCGCACATTGGCATTGTAGGTAGCTTTGCAGATAATAGCTGGAACATTGAAAACCCTGTAACTCTGACCAAGGGCGATGACGGAAAATATACTGTGACTACAGAAATACCTGAAGGTTTCCAGTACAAGTATGTCATTAGCGCCAATGGTACGAATTGGAGTTGGGATTGGGCAGAAAGTGGCAACAACCGTGGAGTGCCTATTGACAACATTACGAATGTAACCGACGAGGTTAGCGCTTGGACTGCAATTCCTTCTGAATAGATTATAATCTACATTGATTAATGGAAATGATTGGACGTTGACGCTAACGCCTCAATAACCCAACTCGTCTGCATTGCAAGGCGAAGCATCAAGTAATCACGGCGGCAGCCCGCCGCCGTGATTTGTTTTTTACGCCTTTTGCCTTCCCTGACGCGGTTGCATTTGGGGAGGTAGAATGTTTTTCATACATTTGTGGAAAGTAAAAGCAATGAAAGTAGCTGTGTAAGGTTGCTTACTTCTCACAA
>JAIRMD010000235.1 GCA_031258915.1 Prevotellaceae bacterium | reverse complement strand
TCTCCATCTGCGAGGTAGGCGCCTACACGCGGGAGGAGCTGGCGTACTACGATAAGTATTTGGATGCGGCGAGGTGGGAGGCCTCCCGCGGCACGCTGGAGTGCAACCTCGCCGCTGCTCGCGAAGCCCTTGCCGAAAAAGAAGGCGTGATTGCTGAGCAGGGCAGCGTGATTGCTGAGCAAAACAGCACCCTTGCCGAAAAAGAAAGCGTCATTGCCGAGCAGGGCAGCGTCATTGCCGAGCAAAACAGTGCCCTTGCCGAAAAAGAAGGCGTGATTGCCGAGCAAAGCACCGCAATGAAAAAGCTGCTTGAGCGCATTGCTCAGCTGGAGCGAAAGCCATCAACATAAAAGGGACTTAGGGAGGTTTTTTCATTTTTCGATTTGAAAATTTTTACGGCACAAGCTACAATGCTGTATGTTACCAAGTATGGATTTCTGTTTGCGCATACCTACTTGTTGCTATCGTAAAGAAAAGACTGAATCTGGAGCATTCGCTTTACACTTTGCTACAGATTTTTAGTCTTACTATTTTTGAAAAAACACCTAATATATGAACTGTTTACAAAGAACGATTACAAATTAATTTGCCCTGCAGAAGATAAGCAACTGAAATTATTTTACTTATAGCCGGACAGTAGTGATATTTTATCTTTCATCTGTAAAAAAACTTTTTTCATTCGCACGCACTTGGAAATCCAGAATTTTCATTTAATTTTGTGGGCTGAAAATTAGAGGGGGGGGGTATAGCGTTTAGAAATTATGACGAGCTGCGGAAGCATTAACAAGTAGTAAAAACAACATAAAAAAATTAGCAATGAAAGCAGTATTTATCATCTACGGGCAATCGCTGACGGAGCCTGTAGAGCATCTCTTGGACAAGCTACAGATTCGCGGTTTCACCCGCTGGACGGAAACGCACGGGCGCGGCAGCGAAAGCGGCGAGCCGCACTACGGCACGCACGCATGGCCGTCAAAGAATGCCTCCACCCTCGCCGTAGTGAGCGACGACGAGGCAAAGCGCCTGCTCAACGGACTCCGCCGCCTCAACGAGCAGGCCGACGAGCAGGGGCTGAACGCCTTTGTCTGGAGCATTGAGGACAAGCTCTAAACGAATTGCTACTCAACCACGAGCATTACTCCGTACTGCTCATACTTCGGGATAGAGCGAAACTTCTCCGAGGTTGGACGATGTCCACTCCGCGGGGTTACCCTCCGCCATGCGGTACAGCGGGTAGCTGTACCGCACGCGGCTGCGCACCTCGATCGATGCCACACGCTGCAGCCGGCGGCGCAATGAGCGCTCTTCTGTTCATAGCCCTGATTTTATCGCCCTCTGTGGAACGAGTGCTGCGCCTGCCTCTCGCCGCTCTCCCTGTAAGCAAGCGCCTTTGAAGTCGGCTTCACCAAGTCAAAATTTTGCGCCTGCTCATGGATGATTTTCGTAAAAACATCATCTTTCAGCCGCCATGCTCCGGCAACCTCCAGCGCGGCGCCGGCAGCGTCGTACTCCACAACGAGCATGTCCCCCTCTTTACCGAGGCTCATATAGGGCGTGCCGATAGCAGGGTTGTCAACGTACCAAACGCCAACAAGCACCGCCTTTAGGTGCTCGTCCATGCTGCATGGATGCAGCATAGCAGGACAACGTAATAGTTATGGAAGCTATGCTTTTAGGCGCAAATCAGCGTTGCTGGCGTGCAGCGCGTAGGGGTTACGGTGAGGTAGTCGCCGGCGCTGTGGCTGCCGCACGGAAATACCGCCACCATGTTTTGCGAAGTGCGGCCAAAGAGCTGCTCTTTCGATTTTTTGGAGAATCCTTCGGCAAGCACCTCCACAGATTTTCCTACGTAGGGCAGCTTTGCCTTTAGCGAGAGCTCGCTTTGGAGCGCAATCATTTCGTTCAGCCGCTGCACTTTCACCTCCTCCGGGACATCGTCCTTGTAGCGGCGAGCCGCCTTAGTGTTGGGTCGCTCAGAGTACATGAACATGAAGGCAAAATCGTACCCCACCTCGCGCATGAGCGATAGCGTCTGCTGGTGGTCGTCCTCTGTTTCGGTGCAGAATCCGGCAATCAGGTCGGTAGAGATGCTGCTCTCGGGCAGTATCCTGCGGATGGCGGCGATGCGCTCAAGGTAGCCCTCGCGCGTGTATTTGCGGTTCATCAGCTCCAGCACGCGGGAGCTGCCGCTTTGCGCCGGCAGGTGGATGCTCTTGCAGATGTTGCGGTGCCCGGCCATCACGCGCAGCACCTCGTCGCTCATGTCCTTAGGGTGCGAGGTGGAGAAGCGCACGCGTAGCGCGGGCGACAGCATCGCCACCTTTTCCAGCAGCTGCGCAAAGGAGCAGGCAACCGTTTTTCCGTCGTCGCTGCGCACGCTGTAGCTGTCTACGTTTTGCCCCAGCAGCGTAACCTCCCTGTATCCGCTGTCGATGAGCGCCTGCACCTCGCGCAGGATGCTTTGCACGTTGCGGCTGCGCTCGGCGCCGCGCGTGTAGGGCACCACGCAGTAGCTGCAGGCGTTGTTGCACCCGCGCATGATGGACACAAAGGCCGATACGCCGTTGCCGTCGTAGCGCACCGGCGCTATTTCGGCGTAGGTTTCCTCGCGCGAGAGCTCCACGTTTACGCCCTTTTGCCCGGTCTTGGCCATGCTCACGAGGTTGGGCAGCTCGCGGTAGGCATCGGGGCCAGCAATAAGGTCAACGGCCTGCTCCTGCGCCAGCAGCTTTTCCTTCAGCCGCTCCGCCATGCAGCCAATGACGCCGAGCATGAGCCTTGGATTTTTGCGCTTCAGCGCGCGCAGCTCGGCGAGCCTTCCCCACGCTCGCAGCTCGGCGTTTTCGCGAACAGCGCAAGTGTTTATCAGCGCAAGGTCGGCATGTTCGGCGGCGCTGCACATGGCGTAGCCATGCTCGCGCATCACGGAGGCCACCACCTCGCTGTCATTTACGTTCATTTGGCAGCCGTATGTTTCGATGTACAGTAGCGGCGGGGTAGGGGATGTCATACGCTTGTTACCGGAGGATGGTAGTAGTGCTGCTCTATTTTGTCGGCAATATCGTTGTTGTAGGTGCATACCATACCGCCTATTAGGAAAAGGTCAACAATGCTCCAAACAATGGTAACGGGCAACCCAACGGCAATAAGCGAAAGGATGAGCATGGCAATGGCCGAATTTCTTTTGCCGACGTAAAAGCGGTGCAGCCCCAGGAATCCGAAAAAAAAGCAGAATACAACGGCAACGCCCAGCGAGCGTTTATTTGCCTCGTACCGGATTAGCATGGATATGTTCATTTTGTTGTTGCTTTTCGAGAGTTTGTATTGCCGCCTGCAGCACGTTATCTATGTTTTCCAGAAACGGGTAAAATCCGTCATCGTCCAGCAGGGTATTCCGGCCTATCTGAGCTTTAATTTGCGACCGTACGAGGTTGCGGCATACGCGCAGCTCCTCCTCTGTTCCGTTCACGCCGTTGCTTGAAGCATAGATAGCGAAGCTGCTCATAAGATTTTTTCGCCTCAGAAATTGGCTGAGGTCCGCAAAAGTTTTGATGCTGTTCAGCGCTCGCCGGTTGGCATCCGCAAACTGGAGGGCATACTTGTAGATTAAATTTTTGCGGAATATTTTAAGGTAGTATCCGTTGATGCCCGATGTGTCTATCGGCACAAAAATGTCGGGGGTAATGCCGCCGCCGCCGTACACTACCCGCCCGCCCAGCGTGAGGTAGTGCAGCGAGTCGTTTTGCTTGATGCTGTCGGCCACATCCAGCTCGCCGTGCTCGTAGCGGCGCTGTATTTCCTGGTAGTACTCGCTACTGTTGCTGTGCTTGTAGGGTCGCTGGATGCAGCGTCCGGAGGGCGTATAGTATCGCGCTACGGTGAGGCGTATGCCCGACCCGTCGTTGAAGAAGACCGGCTCTTGCACCAGCCCCTTGCCAAACGAGCGCCGCCCGATAATCATGCCCCGGTCGTTGTCCTGTATAGCGCCGGCCAGCACCTCGCTTGCCGATGCAGAGGTTTCGTCAATAAGGATTGCTACAGGGGTGCTCAGCAGCAGCCCGTGCCGGTCGGACAGGAAGTCCTTGCGCTTGGAGGCTTTGCCTTCGGTATATACGATGAGCGACTCGGGCTTCAAAAATTCGTTGGCAACTTCAATAGCCTGATCTAAGTACCCGCCGGAGTTGCCCCGCAGGTCAACTATCAGGTTTTGCATATTTTCGCTCAGCAACTTTTGCGCCGCTTTCTTAAATTCGTCGTAGGTGTTGCGCGAGAACTTGGATATTTTGATGTAGCCAGTGCGCGGCGTTGACATGTACGCCACGTCTACGCTTTTGATAGGAATTTTTCCTCTCGTGATGGTTGTAGGGATGAGGTTTTTTTCGCCTGTACGCTTTAGGCCTACGTTAACCCGCGTGCCGCTTTTGCCGCGCAGCAGCTTCATCACGCTGTCCTGCGAAATTTTGCAGCCTGCAATGGTGCTGTTGTTGACGGTAATAATGCGGTCGCCCGGCGCAACGCCTACGCGCTCAGACGGCCCGCCGGGAATGGTGTTTATCACCACAACAGTATCCGAAAGCATGTTGAACAAAACGCCTATTCCGTCAAAATTTCCATCCAGCGGCTCGCTGGTACCCTGCATTTCCGAAGCGGGAATGTACGTCGAATGTGGATCTAACGATTTTAGTATTAATGCGATAGATTGCTCTTCTATCTCTTTATGGGGGATATTGTCAACGTACTCTTTGTCGATGTAGTTGAGGATTGTGTTGAGCTTATTCCACTTCTGCATTGTGAGGTACTGCCGTTGCAGGTTTGTCTCGTGCAGGCGAAGGCCGAGTATAATCCCCAGCACCAGCATTCCGGTCAGCATTACCGGCAGCATTATCTTTTTTTTGTAGAATTGTATCGCCATATTAACCAACGCTAATTTGTTGAACTTCGACGCCGGCGCGCTCCAGCAGGCCGATGCCGTTAACGTCGTGATAGTGGTCGGCAAAGACAACGCGCTTAATGCCCGCCTGAATAATGAGCTTGGCGCACTCCATGCACGGCGACGCGGTAACGTAGAGCGTTGCGCCCGCGCTGCTGTTGCTGGTTTTGGCCACCTTGGTTATGGCGTTGGCCTCTGCGTGCAGCACGTACGGCTTGGTAGCGCCGTTCTCCTCGCACTCGTTCTCAAACCCCGACGGCGTGCCGTTGTACCCGTCTGAGATGATCACGCGGTCTTTGACCAGCAGCGCACCCACCTGGCGGCGCTTACAGTAGGAATTTTTTCCCCATATTCGCGCCATTTCCAAATACCTGCAATCAAACTGCCGCTGCCTTTTGCTCTCCGAATTGTTGCTCAAACCGCTTATTGTTCAACAAGTTTTATTTTTTTTGGACAAATGAATTATCCCGCAAATTTAATCAAAAAATGTAAAACGACCAAATTATTTTTGCAAGACCCCGCAATTCTGACTAAGTTTGCACTTTTTGTAATCGGGACAACATACGCTGCACGTGGGCAGCTTGTGCGCAGCAATGGCAATTCCCCGTAGGGGAACGGAGGACGCATCATACGCTTTTTCCGGGCAATGCGCAAGCCTGCCGCGTGCAGCATACTACTGTACAAAAATTGTAAATCTATGTATACGTGATGGATGCGGAAAAGATATTAGCCATACAGAAAGATATAGTGCGGGTGCTTCGCAGCATCTACGACCCCGAGATTCCGGTGAGCGTGTACGAGCTTGGGCTTATCTACGAGGTGCTGGTGGGCGAGGAGGGCAGGGTGGACATAACCATGACGCTCACCGCCCCCACCTGCCCCATTGCCGACGACATTGTGCGGGATGTGAAGGAGCAGGTGGCGCAGGTGCCCGGCGTAGCTGAGTCGAACGTAACCCTCACCTTCGAGCCGCCGTGGAGCAAGGATATGATGAGCGACGAGGCCAAGCTGCAGCTGGGGTTTATGTAAAGCTGAAAAGGTTGAGGGAGGTAGGAAATCCGAAAGCGAAAAGCTGAATCGGGCGCAGCGAATACGCGAAGCATCTGCAGAAAAAAAACACGGTGAGTAAATGTTGAATTGTTGAATTGTTGAACTTTGCTCTCATCCGACTTCATACAGGCCGCCGCGCACGCCGCTGGCTTTGATGCCTGCGGCGTTGCAGCCTTAGGCGAGCTGCCCGCGGGCGTGCTCCGCAGCTTTTGCGAGTGGCTACAGCGCGGCCACCACGCGGGGATGCGCTACATGGAGCGCCACCTGCAAAAGCGTGCCGACCCGCGCCTGCTGCTGAAAAGCGGCGCGCGCACGGCGGTGGTTACGCTGCTCTCCTACAAGCCGCTGCGCCGGCAGCCGCCGCACGTGCCGCAGGTCTCGTGCTACGCCTACGGGCTGGACTACCACGAAGTGCTCAAGCAGCGGCTGTGGAAGCTGCTGGCGGCGCTGCAAGCCGAGCGCCCGGCGCTGCGGGGGCGTGCATTTGCTGATACCGCACCGCTACAGGAGCGATACCTTGCGCTCAAGGCCGGCTTGGGGTGGCTGGGCAAAAACGGGATGCTGGTGAGCAAAGAGCTTGGCTCGTACACGTTCATCGGGGTGCTGCTCCTGAGCGACGAGGTAAAGAGCAACACCCAAGAGCAGAAAAGCAGGTGCGGGGCATGCGCGCGCTGCGTCAATGCTTGCCCCACGGGGGCAATTTTGGGCAACGGCACGGTAAACGCACGGCTATGCCTGTCGTACGCCACCATAGAAAAGCACGCCAACCCTCTGCCGGACGAAGCAGCAGCAGGCGCGGAAGCGAATTTTGGCACGGCTAAGGAGGCAGGCGCGCCAAAGAGCGAAAAGCTGGCGGCGGCGGGCTACGTCTTTGGCTGCGATATTTGTCAGGAAGCCTGCCCGTGGAACCGATGCGCAAAAGTTGCGCCGCACAGCGAAATGCAAATGCTGCCCCAGCTGCTCACGCTCACCGCCGCCGACTGGCTGGCGATGTCGGATGAGGATTTTGAAAAAATATTTGAGCATTCGCCCATCAAGCGGGCAACGCTGCAAGGTATGAAGAAAAACGTGAGGGCAATGCAACCTTGGCCAACTCCTTACTTTCAAACCTGAGCTCGGGATAAGCAATTTCGAGTTAACTTTTATTAAACAATCGTAAAGATGCTGACGTTTGATGCAAACTTTGCTAAAATCCGGTTGTGGCATTTGGATTATTCAATTTCCTTTTCCAACTTTGCTCGACTTTTCAGCAGGCAAACGCTTAAACGGTTTTTTCTGTTATTTTTTTATAGGGTGTGAGGTAATGAGCGCTTTCTTCTCCATAAATGGTAATGCGGCTACGCCTGAAATTATCCGGCGAGGCATAGCCATAGTACACACACACACACACACACACACACACACACACACACACACACACACACACACACACACACACACACACACACACACACACACACACACACACACACACACACACACACACA
>JAIRMD010000230.1 GCA_031258915.1 Prevotellaceae bacterium | reverse complement strand
GCTCAGCTCGCCATCCTGTCGTGGTTGATATTTTGCAGCTTCTTTTTGAATATCGCCTTTGCGGTGGAGATGTCATTGAAGGTCAGGTCGGTTGCGTCCAGCATTTTCCCGCTTACCTTTGAAGCGATTACCGCTTCCACCAAGTCGTCGATAGCTTTCGGCGTGAAGCTGGCAAGCGTACGCGAGGCGGCCTCTACGGCATCGGCCATCATGAGCACGCCCTGCTCCTTGGTGGTTGGGTTGGGCCCCTTGTAGTGAAAGGCCGAGAAATCGGTGCTGCTGGGGTACTTTTCTTTTTGCTTGCGGTAGAAGTAGCCCACCTGCGAGGTCCCGTGGTGGGTGCGGATGAAGCGTACTACGATTTCGGGCAGGCGGTTTTTGCGGGCAGTAGCTACGCCGTCGGCCACGTGCCGCACGATGATGCGTGCGCTCTCCTCCGGGTCGAGCTGGCGGTGCGGCGAGGAGCCCGCCGCCTGATTCTCGATAAAGTAGGTAGGGTTGCTCATTTTCCCGATGTCGTGGTAGAGCGCTCCGGCCCTTACCAGCAAAGGGTTACCCCCTATTTGCCGCACTACGCTTTCGGCAAGGTTCGCCACCTGTATGCTGTGCTGAAACGTTGCCGGAGCCACCTCGGCGAGCTCGCGCAGCAGGGCGTTGTTGGTATCCGCAAGCTCCATGAGCGTGCTGTCGGAGGTGAAGCCGAATATCCTCTCAAAGACGTACACCAGCTGCTGCATAGCTATCACCAGCGCCGTGTTGACGGCAAACCAGAGGTAGATGCGCCAGTCGAGCATCAGGCTGCCATCCTTGATGAGCGTGAGCGAGATGTTAATCAGGCAGTAGGCACCGAGAATGGTGGCAGCCGTGCGGTAGAGGTTGCTGCGGCGGTGCACCTCCTTGCTGTTGTACGTTGCGGCGCACCCAACGAGGCTGGTAAACAGGAAAAACTCAAAGCTGTTGGGCACAACAAACGATGCCAGCATGGTAGTCACTACGTGGGTAAAGAGCGCCAGCCGCGCATCGAAAAAAGTGCAGATAAAGATGGGCAGCGCGGCAAACGGAATGACGTAAATGCTTGCAATACCGCTTCGGCTAATCCACAGCGTGAGGAGAAAAAACGACGCGAGCAGCAGCATCAGGAAGCTGTTTTTTTTGACGCTGAGCGTATCTTTTTCGCCCAGAAAGAAAAGGTAGAAGTACACCGCCGCTATGAACAGCAGGGTGAGCATCAGCTGGCCCGCCAGCAGCAGCAGCGTGTTGCCGGAGTAGCCCATCCGCTGCTCGTACTCGTACTTGAACGACGAGAGCATGCTGAACGTGTTGGCGTTTACCACCTCGCCGTGCGCCACAATTTGCTGCCCTGCGCTCACCATTCCCTGCGTGGGCGCTATGGCCGCCATGCGCTGCTCGAGCGCCAGCGCAGTTATCCGCTCGTTGAAGAGCAAGTTGGGCTTGAGAAAGTTTTGCGCATCGAGCTTCCTGAAGAACGCCTGCTCCACCGAGCCTTCGCTCCACAGCGCCTGCAGGCGGTGGGAGAGGTACTGGTAGGCGCTCTGCGGCGTGAAGCACTCTTCGCTGGAGTAGCTCCTGGCCACCTTACCCTCGAGCGCCACCAGCGTTGCGTGGGGCGTGCTCAGGTAGCTTTCGGAAACCGAGTTTGGCTCGCGTATGCCCTTGCCGTAGATAAGCCTCAGCTGGGTTTGCAGCGCGGGGAGTACCTTGTTTATCAGGTTGTGGTAGTTGTACTGCGAAAGCCCGCCGCGCCCTGCGCTGGTGTACGCTGCGCGTAGCGACGAGCGGAACGTGTTCACCAGCTCCGAGCGCTGCACGTAGTACACGCTGCTGTCGCGGTTGTAGTACGGGATGACTGCGTTGAGCGTTTGCCGCTTTTCGTTGGCCAGCTCCGTTTCCGTTTTGTAGATAGGAAAATCAAACGGCGCGTGCAGCGTTTGGTGCTGCCACACCTTTCCCTTCTGAAATTCGTACTGAAATTTTCCCTCGCGCGGCATGAAGAGCATAATGAGCAGCGTTGCCGCCGCAAAGGGAATCAGATGGCGATGTTTTTTGATGAAAATCATTTTATTTTATGTGATATTAAGTTAACCATTAGCCGTCACAAGCTCAGCTCATACCTAACTTCCCCTGCTGCAGATTTCGCTGTACGGGCACAGCGCACACGCGCCAGCGTCGTCGGTTTGGGCAAACGGCTGCGCGACGTCGAACAAGGCGGCAAGCTTGGCGTGCAGCAGCTCCCCGAAGCGCGGCAGCAGCGGCGTTGCGTCGTCAACAGCGGCGTAGCCCCCGTTGCTTTTTACTTTGATGCTGCCTTCAAAGTCGCTCCTGCAAGCGTTGCGGACGAAGAGCAGCATGGGCGCTATCGCCGTCGCCCTGCCCTGCCCGGACATGATGAGCGAGTAGAGCAGCGCTTGCAGAATCTCTGGGCGGCGCTCCTCCTCCTTTTCCGAAAAAAGCGCCTCTACCGACAAGAACTTCATCTTCTTTCCGTTGAGGCTGCTACCGGTTTTGTAGTCAATAATTTGGGTGCCTCTATCCGTACCGTCAATGCGGTCAACGTATCCCTTGAAGTTCACGGCTCGCCTTGCCTGCCCGAGGCTGACGGGCAGCTTGTGGTCGAACTTCGCCTCAAGCCCCAGCACCGTGAACGGTGCGCGGCGCATGTCGTAGCGTAGCGTCCCCTCAACGTACCTTACCACCGTTTCTTTCACCATGAGCAGCTTGCCGTTTCGCGAAATTTCGGCAACCTCTTTTTCGTCGTTGAAGAACTCCTTAGCCGTTTGCCTTTCCACCAGCTCCACCGCTGCCTGCTTGCTCTGCAGCACGCCTGCAACGCTTGCTGCCGTCACGCTTTTGTTGAGGTACGGCGCGTAAATTTCCTGCATAGTGTGGTGAAAAATGTTGCCCAGCATACGCCCGTCCACCTCCTCGTCCACCTTTTCAGGCTCCTTGAGTTGCGCAATTTGGGCAAAGTAAAACCTGAGCGGACAGGCTATGTAGCTGTTGAGCGAGCTTGCCGAAACAGCCCTTGCGCCCTCGTCTATATACTCGGCAAGGATGGCGGCCACCGCGCCCGTTTTTTCGACGGTAATGGGCTTTGCCGGTGCGCGCGCTACGCTGTACGAAACGCTGCGCTCGCGCACATCGTGCGGGCTTTCCATCGCCAGCTGGCGCAGGTAGCGGCTCATCTCACCGCTGCGGCTGTCGCTGCTTTGGCTGTTGTACACCAGCCGCACCCGCCGGGCACGCTGCAGCAGCCGATAGAAGTAGTAGGCGTACATTGCCTCGTGCTGCTCAGCGGTGGGCAGGCCGAAGCCCCGGCGAAGGTTGTACGGAATGAGCGATGGCGCGGTTTCGCTGCGCGGAAAAATATCGTCGTTGAGCGAGAGCGCCACCACATTTTCAAAGTCCAGCGTGCGGGTTTCCAAAATGCCTATCAGCTGTAGGCCTGCCACAGGCTCGCCCTCAAACGGTATGCGAACACCCTTGAGCGTGCTGCGCAGGAGGTTCAGGAATACGGTTGTGTCCAGCTGCATTTCGCTTTCGCGGAGCGCGTCGGCAAGCTGGTTGAGCGACTTGTAGGCGTAGGCCACGTACTCGCGCCGCAGCCTGCTGTCGAGGCTGTCCTCCGCTGACTCTGCGGTGGCTATTGCCGCCATCAGCTTGCCCAGCGCCACAGCAAACGCATCGGGCGTTGACAGCTTCACGAACAGCGAGTGCACCGGAAAGCGCGACGAACGGCTGTTTTCCTCCGGCAAAAAATCGTCGGACGTAGCGTACACGCGGTTTTGCCGGATAATTTTGCAGCACAGCGCGCGCGCTTCTCTACCAGCAACCATGCGTATGTACTGGTGCTGTAGCAGCGCCAGCGCATCCTTGTGGTAAAACTTCAGGGGCTGGTTTTCGGCCTCTCTTGCATTTTTGTGCAGGCGAATGAGTAGCTCTATCAGGCTGTAAATGGGCGTTTGCGCAAGCGGGTAGCCCATCGTTACGTTGAGCATTTCGGTATCGGGCGGCAGCGAGTAGAGCGCTGGGATGAGCAGCCCTTCGTCGGCAAGGACAATGGCCGTGCGGCTATCGGGCGGCTGGCCGCCGCACAGCTCACCCAGCAGCGTGGGCAGTAGCTTGGCCTGCAGCACATCGGAGGTGGCGGCGATGACCTGTATATCCTTTTTTTCGGAAAACGGAGAGTAATTTTCGTCTGCCTCAACGGGTGGAAATTCGCTCAGATTTTGCCGCATGAACAGCCCGGCCTCCTGATGCCGGTCGTCGATGTAGTACCGGTCGTAGTCCCAAAAGTACTCGGTGCGCTGCTCCTGCTTCAGGTAGCGCAGCAAAGTTTTTTCGCACTCGTTGAGCGCGTTGAAGCCAATAAACGCAAACTTTTCGTCGCCAAAGTCAAAGCCGTTTTTCAGCAACAACTCAGCGGCCTCACGGTAGAGCATACCCTGATAGGCAAGATTTTTTTTGCGTAGCGTTTGCCGCAAATCGTTGTAGATGGGCAGCAGGGCGTTCCACAGCGTGGCAAAATTCGCCTGCAGGCGACCGCTTTTGCCGGGCGAAAAATGCTGCCAAAACGCTTGTATGGCGGTGCGCTGCTCTGCGCTCAAAAAGGAGAGTCCGCTGTCTATATTTTTTAGCGCAGCAAGGTTTTTGAGCAGCGGATCGACCTGCACCATATACTTGTCGAGCGCATCAAAGTCGTTGAGCATAACCTCGCCCCAGAAGTAGAAGCGCTCGAACGTTTCGTCCGCTTGCCGGAACTTCCGGTAGCTTTTGTAGAGCTCCGCCACTAGTAGGTACCTGTTCGCCTCGGTCAGCCCGCTGATGCGGGCAAAAATCTCCTCCATGCCCGTAGCCCTGGGCTGCCACAGCGGTCGGCTAAGCTGCTGCGAAAGGTACTCGGAAAAGTAAAGGCGCGCGCGGCGGCTGGGAAAGACAAGGGTTAGCGAGCTAATTTGCTCGCCGTACCGGCTAAACAAGCTGTAGACAGTGCGCTGCAAAAAAGGCGCGTTAGGCTGAGGTGCTGATGTTTCAAAAAATCCCATGCGCAAAGATAAAAAAAATATCAATTATGAATATGCGATGTATGATGTATGATGTCCGCTATAAGCGATAAATAATACACAACTTTTGGCTGATTATAGATACTCTTCTCAGCCAAATCTATGATTTTTTTGCCACTTTTGGCTGATTATAGATGCTCTTTTCAGCCAAATCTATGATTTCTTTGCCACTTTTGGCTGATTATAGATGCTCTTTTTAGCCAAATCTATGGTTTTTTTGCCACTTTTGGCTGATTATAGATACTCTTTTCAGCCAAATCTATGATTTTTTTGCCACTTTTGGCTGATTATAGATACTCTTTTCAGCCAAATCTATGGTTTTTTGCCACTTTTGGCTGAATTTGATATGGAAATTTCGCCATATCAAAAGTTTTTTATACCTTTGTGGCAGAATTTAATGTACAAAATTTATGGCAAAGATTTATGGCAAAAACGATTATCGGGCGTACAAAAGAACAAAACCGCTTGCTTGCACTCTATAAGTCGGGCAAGCCTGAATTTGTCGCAATGTATGGTAGACGTAGAGTTGGTAAAACATTTCTTATTCGCCAAATGTTTGAAAATGAATTCATTTTTGATTTGGCGGGGCTTGCAAATGCAAATACGGAAAAGCAATTGCTCAACTTTAATCTATCAATCAACCATTCAGATAATCAAGAGTTTAATTTGGCCGAAAATTGGTTGGTTGCGTTTGAGCAGCTCAGAAAAGTAGCTGAGCAATCTCAGAAAAAGAAGAGAAAAATTATTTTTATTGACGAAATTCCGTGGTTGGACACGCCACATTCGGGATTCCTCACGGCACTGGAGCATTTTTGGAATGCTTGGGCGTGTTCGCGCAGCGATTTGATGCTTATAGTATGCGGCTCGGCAACTTCATGGATTGTCAATAAGCTGATTAACAATCACGGCGGTTTGCACAATCGCCTGACTGCAGCTATCCATTTGCAGCCATTTACGCTGTCCGAAACCGAAGCCTTTCTCAAAGCGCAAGGCGTTAAATATACTCGCTATCAAATTGCAGAATGTTATATGGTTATGGGCGGTATTCCGTACTATTTAAGCAAAATAAAAAAAGGATTAAGCGTTGCGCAAAATGTTGATGATATGTTTTTTATACGCGATGCTGAGCTGAAAAACGAGTTTAACAATTTATACGCCTCGCTATTCAGAGATGCAAGCGACTATATTAAAGTTGTGGAGGCGCTGAGCAAAAAAGTGAAAGGATTGACGCGCAACGAAATTCTTGCGGCAACCAAGCTGCAAAGCGGAGGCTCTTTTTCCGAAATGCTTAGAAACTTGGAAAGCTGCGGTTTTATTCGCCGGTATTCGATGCCCCAAAAGCGTAAAAAAGAAGTGCTGTATCAACTTTTTGATGCTTATACTTTATTCCACTTCAAATTTTTGGAGAATCTGAAAAACAATGATGAGCAGCTTTGGACAAATTCGGTAAACAGCCCTCAGCATAATGCGTGGGCGGGATATGCTTTTGAGATATTGGCATTGCTTCATGTCAAAGAAATAAAGCGGGCTTTGGGAATTTCGGGCGTTCAGACCTCAATTTTTGCGTGGCGTAGCGAGCATTCAAAGTCGGCTGCGCAGGTGGACTTGGTAATCGACCGTAAAGATGGAGTAGTTGACCTTTGCGAAATTAAGTATGCTAAAACTGAGTTTGCCATCACAAGGCTGTACGAAGAAACCCTACGAAATAAAATTGCTGCATTTTGCGCAGAAACGAAAACCCGAAAAGCCGTACATCTTTTGATGCTTACAACATTCGGGCTACAGAAAAACAAGTATTTCGGCGTAGCGCAAAAAGAAATTGTGCTTGACAATTTATTTTAACGGGGTTGAAGTATCGAGCAGCGCGCGGTGTTTTTTGAGGGAGGGCAGTTGAGGTAAGCTTCGGAGATAAAATCGTAGCCCAGCGCTTTTGAAATGAGCATCAGCTGCTCAACGTCCATGTTTTTCCGGTCGTAATATGGTGTGTACACGTGGCTGCGCGTGCAGTGTATGGCTGCGGTATTCTTTACAGCTCTACTGGCCGCCCGCTGTAAAAGTCCAGAATTTTGGTGGCAAAGATGTAGCTGTACTTTGCCTGCGATTCTTCGGAGAGGCTGCGCGTGAGCGTCGCCTTAGCTTCGGTAAATTCGTACACGCTCGACTTTCCGGTTTGGTACTTGGAGTCGGCGTAGCGAAATGCTTCGCGGGCGGCTTCGACAGACTTCTGCGCTGCGCGGTAGCTTTTTTGCGCTGCCACAGCGTTGTGGTACGCCTGCTGAATCTCCTTGTACAGCGTTTTCTTTACATCCTCCAGCGCCAGCTGCCGGTTGCGGATGTCGATTTGCGCCGAGCGCACGCTGTTCCTTGTCGCAAAGCGGTTGAACACCGGAATACGCAGCGACAGCCCTACGTACTCCTGCAGGTTATCGCCCAGCTGCGTAGAAAAGCCCTCGTCGGGCCTGAGGGGGTTGTTGGCGCGAAAGTAGCGGTCGCTTATGCCCATGCTGAGGCTGAGCTGAGGCCAGTAGCCGGATTCGGCAACCTTGAGCGTGTACTTGCTGCCCTCGAGCTGCAGCTCGGCCTCGCGGATTTGCGGCTTTACGGAGAGGGCTTGGCTGTAAATTTTTTCGGACGATGGAATTTCTGCCTCCAGCAGCAGCGCTGTGCTGTCGGGCAGGGTGGGTAGTTCGATGTCGAAGCTGCTCAAATCGGAGAGCTCCAGCAGCTGCCCAAGGGTGAGCAGGCTCAAGCTCACATCGTTACCGGCAGAGGTAACGCGCGCCTCGTCGGATGCCTGCTGCGACTTTATTTCGTAGAGCTGCGCCAGCGGTACGTTACCGGTGCTTACCATGACTTCGGTTTTCTTCACGTTGCCGGAGGTGAAGCTCAGCGTTTCCTCGCTTATTTTGTAGATTTCTTTCTTCAGCAGCACATCCAGAAAAGCCCGCGCCACGGCAACGGCGATGTTTTCCTTTGCCCTTTTGAGCGATTCCTCTGCGGCCATTACGCTATACTGCCGCACCTTGATTTCGTTTGATAGCTGAAAACCGGTGAATAGCGGCATGCTCGACGAGGCGGAGAATGAGATGTTGGAGGTCATTTTCTGCTTGGAGATAGCGCCTCTGGTATCCTCCACGCTGCCGAACGAGAACGACTGGTCAACGCCGGCGCTGAGGCTGGGTAGCCGGCTGGCCTTAGCCGTGTGCAGGTTTACCGCCTTCGACTCGTGGCTGATTTCCTCCATTTTTATGCTCAGGTTGTTGGCAATGGCGCGCTCAATGCACTTCTCCAGCGTCCACGTCTGCGCGCGCGCCGCTACGTGGGCGCCTGCGAGCAGGCTGGCGGTGGCAGCAGCGGCGAGTATTTTTAAGTTTGGAAAATTCATGCTGTTACGTGATTTAGTTTAGCTATTTACTGCTTTCAATCTTTCCTGTCCGTTTTTTTGTTTCCGCGCACCTTTTCCTCCCTGCCCAGCCCCGATTTTACCTCCATGCTGATGCCGTCGGAAAGCCCCACGACCACAAACCGCTTTTCAAACTCCTGCCTGGGAGTTTCGGCTTTGAGCACCTGCACAAATGCGCTGTCGTTGCTAAACTCAATGCAGCCTTCGGGGATGCTGAGCACGCTGTCGGCGCGGCTCAGCACAATCTCGGCGTTGGCGCTGTACCCCGCCCGCACGTACACATCCCTGGGGATTTTGGCGGCGGCCTTTATCTCGAACAGTATCGCGCCGCTTTCCTCCACTCCTTTTGGCGAAATGTACTCAAGGCTGGCGCTGAACTTCACGTTTTCGAGCGCTCCCACCGAGAGCGTAATGTCCATGCCCTCGCGCACCTTGCCCACGTCGGTTTCGTCCACTTTTCCTTTGAAAATCATATCGTTCATGTCGGCAACGGAGGCAATGGTGGTGCCCTCGTTGAACGTGTTGGACTGGATGACGGAGTTGCCCACCTTGACGGGCACATCCAGAATCATGCCGGTGATGGTAGAGCGCACCTGCGTGGTGCTGTACGCGTCGGATTTTTTAGAGATGCCGTCGCGGATAATGCTCAGCCTGTCCCGCGCCTGCGCAAGCGATTCCTCCTGGCTGGTGAGCTCGGTAGCCGTTTTTTGGAACTCCTCTTTGGCTATCACGCCTTGCTCGTAGAGCTGCTTTTGGCGGTCGTACACCTGCTGCAGGTACTCAAGGTTGATTTCCTGCTGCCGCACGTTCGACTCGGCATCGCTCAGCTGCGACATTTCGGGGATTACCTTAACCTTAGCAATCACCTCCCCCGTTTTGATAGATTGGCCGGCTTCCTTGTAGAGCTCTGCGATAATGCCGTTTATTTGCGGCTTAATGAGCACCTCGTCGCGAGGCTCCACCGTGCCGGTTGCTACGGTTTTATTTTCAATGGTACGAATGTCAGGTGCAATAACCTCGTACACAACTTCTTTTGGCCTCGATTTTCGCCACAAAAAAACAAAGGTAAACACCACAACCAAACCTAACAAGGTAAAGAGCACAATGCGAAAAATTTTTCTCATGATTTAAAGATTCAATAGTTCAAAAATTCAATAGTTCAAAAATTCAGGTGGCGTCTATGCTTCATTGATACGAATTTTAGTTGGCAGATAATCATAGCGATATAAACTCCGCCAAAAGAGTATTGAACATTGAATTTCACTACTCTTCTCTTATCGCATCAATTGCCTTTACCTTGAGCGCTCGCCATGTTGGGATTACGCCGGCCATCATGCCGCTCAGCAGCAGCGCTACGGAGGCGGTTATTGCCGAGCCGAACTCAATGCGCGGGTTGACGAAGAACCTGTCGGGGTCGGGGTTAGCCGACAGGAGGGTATCCACCGCGCTCAGCACGCCCACGCCTGCGCTCAGGCCCAGCAGCCCGGCGAGGGAGGTGAGCAGCAAGCTCTCGGTCATGATCTGCACGACGATTTTTGATGGTTTGGCGCCCAGCGCTCTCCTCACGCCGATTTCGCGCGTGCGCTCGCGCACCGTTACCACCATGATGTTGCTCACGCCCACTATGCCCGCCAGCAGCGTCCCGATGCCCACAAACCACACCAGCGCGCGCACGCCCAGAAACAGCGCGTTGAACATGTTGAATACGCGCGACACGTTGAAGCTGCTCGTAGCCTGCTCGTCGTCGGGGGCGATTTTGTTCTGCGCCCGCAGGATGGCCTTTACCTCCTGCTCCACCTGCTCGATGCCCACGCCGTCTTTGGCGGTAATGGCCAGGAAGTGCAGCCTGTCGCCCTGGTTGTAGGCCTGCTGAAAGGTTGAGAACGGGATAGATACCGTTTCGGACGAGCGTCCGCCAATCTGCACGCCCGAAACGCCGTCGGTAACGCCGACAACCTGAAAGTATATGCCCCTTACGCGGATTTGCTGCCCAAGCGGGTTTTCGCCCTTTTTGAAGAACTCCTCGTACACGCGCGTGCCGATGACGCATACTTTGCGCTTGTGCAGCACGTCCACCTCGTTGATGAAGCGGCCAAAGGCGTAGCGCTGCTGCTCTATGTTGGCGTAGTCGGGGTACACGCCGCGCACGCTGTAGGAGCTGGCTCGGTCGTTGTACACCACGTTGCCTTCGGCGCGCCCGCCGAAGAGTATGGGCGAGATGTACCGAACGTTTTTTACCACTCTGCGAATTACCTCAACGTCGCTGTTGTGCATATCCCAGCTGCGCCCCTTGCGAAATCCCTTAAACGGCTTGCCCGTGCGGTCGGTAAAGAAGAAGGCAGTGTTGGTGGCAAAGCCCTCCACGTTGCTCAGTATTCCCGTTTCCAGCGCTTTGCCCGAGCCCAGCATGATGACGAGCATGAAGATGCCCCAAAACACGCCAAAGCCCGTGAGCAGGCTCCGTATTTTGTTGCGCGTGATGGTAATCCAAATTTCGTGCCAAAGGTCTATGTCAAAAAGAGTCAAATATTTGCGCTTAGTTGTTGGCGTTTTAGTAGCAATAATACCCTGTGCAATGCTGCGGCACAAAAGTACACAATTTTTGCGAGGTTGCTGCACACACCGAGCTGCATATTTTAAATTATTTTATTTTATTCGTCACGCACGCGCGGAGCTTGCCCCGAGCGTAGCTGAGGAGGTTAGGATGGCGGTGCGCCTGAAATCCGCAATTTGGAATCTGAGATCCACCAAAGAAGTCCAGAGCACAGCGCACCCTGCTTTCCGTGATTCCGGCACGTTGACGAGGCGCTGGTTGCGGCTGCCCGCAAACAGCAGGGTTTCGTCGCGCAGGGCTTCGCTGTAGGCCCCGTCCACCAGCACGTCAACGTAGGGCAGCAGCTGCGCCATGCGGGGGTGCTTGAGCACCTGCTCGTAGCGGTAGCCCGTGTAGCACCACACCGATTTGCGGGTTTCGCTGCGTATGCGCCGCGCCAGCTCGGTAAAGGCCTCCGCCTGCGCCATCGGGTCGCCGCCGGTGAAGGTTACGTTGGCAAGCTCCTGCTCTTTGACCTGCGCCAGCAGCGCGTCGATGGAGCAGGGTGTTCCGTTGCGGATGTCCCACGACTGCGGGTTGTGGCAGCCGGGGCAGCGGTGCGGGCACCCGGCGGCGTAAATGGCCGTCCGGAAGCCCGGCCCGTCGACGGTGGTGTCCCTGACAATATCCAGCACGGCAATGCTACTCATGGACAACGCGGTCGTTTAGCTCGGCCAGCTTGGCGCTGTTCCAGCGGTTGGTGGTGCCTACCAGATACCCGGTGATGCGCTGCAGCCGGTCGATGCTTGTGCTGCCGCAGCGGGGGCACTCGCAGAGGTGGGCGGCGGCGTTTTCGTACCCGCACTGTATGCAGCGGTTGCGGGTGTGGTTTACGGAGGCGTACCCGATGTTGTACCTGTCCATCAAGTCCACCAGCGCCATGATAGCCTCCGGGTTATGGGTGGCGTCGCCGTCAATCTCCACGTAGAAGATGTGCCCGCCGCGCGTCAGGTCGTGGTACGGAGCTTCCACCCTCGCCTTGTGGTGTGCGCTGCACTTGTAGTACACCGGCACGTGGTTGGAGTTGGTGTAGTACTCCTTATCCGTGATGCCGGGCAGCACGCCGAACATTTTCCGGTCGCGGCGGGTGAAGCGCCCTGCCAGCCCCTCGGCTGGGGTAGCCAGCACGCTGTAGTTGTGGCCGTACTTTTCGGAGAATTCGCCGGCCCTGTCCCTCATGCGGGTTACGATGCCTATCCCCAGCTGCTGCGCCTGCCCGTCCTCGCCGTGGTGCTTTCCCGTGAGGGCAACCAGCGCCTCCGCCAGCCCGATGAACCCGATGGCCAGCGTGCCCTGCCGGATAACCTTTTCGATGGTATCGTTTGGCTGCAGCTGCTCGCAGCCCTCCCACAGCATGGACATCAGCAGCGGGAACTGCTTGGCCAGCGCCGTTTTTTGGAACTCAAACCGGCGGTGCAGCTGCAAGGCCGCCAGCGCGAGCATTTCGTCCAGCTTGGCGTAGAAGCAGGCTATCCGCTCCTGCGGGTTTTCTACCCTCATGCACTCAATGGCAATGCGCACAAGGTTCAGCGTGGTGAACGAGAGGTTGCCCCTGCCGATGGATGTCTTTTCGCCGAAGCGATTTTCAAAAACTCTCGTGCGGCAGCCCATTGTGGCCACCTCGTAGCGGAAGCGCTGCGGGTCGTCGGGCTGCCACAGCTCGTGGTGGTTGTAGGTGGCGTCGAGGTTCAGGAAGTTCGGGAAGAAGCGGCGTGCGCTCACCTTGCAGGCGAGCTGGTAGAGGTCGTAGTTGCGGTCGTCCGGCAGGTAGCTCACCCCGCGCTTCTTTTTCCATATTTGGATGGGGAAAATGGCCGTTGCGCCGTTCCCCACGCCCCGGTAGGTGCTGAGCAGGAGCTCGCGCGCCACGCACCTGCCCTCGGGCGAAGTGTCCGTGCCGTAGTTGATGGAGCTGAACACCACCTGATTGCCGCCGCGCGAGTGGATGGTGTTCATGTTGTGGATAAAAGCCTCCATTGCCTGATGCACCCGGCTGACGGTGCGGTTGACGGCGTGCTGCAGCGCCCGCGGCTCGCCCTGTAGCCCGTCCAGCGGGCGCGACAGGTAGTCGTCGAGGGGCGCCTCGTAAAGGTGGGCGTAGCTTGCGCCGCTAATCTGCTCAAGAATCTTCAGCTCCTCCGCAAGGGTGAGCCTGACGAAAGGAGCGAGGTAAAAATCGAAGGCCGGAATGGACTGCCCGCCGTGCATCTCGTTCTGCGCCGTTTCGAGCGAAATGCAGGCGAGCACGCTGGCGGTTTCTATCCGCTTGGCCGGGCGCGACTCGCCGTGGTCGGCGTTGAAGCCGTTCCGCAGGATTTTGCCCAGCGGGTGCTGCACGCAGGTGAGGCTTTTGGTGGGGTAGTAGTCCTTGTCGTGGATGTGCAGGTAGTTGCGGTGCAGCGCATCCTTCACCTCGGGCAGCAGGAGGTAGTCGTCCACAAACGGCTTGGTGGTTTCGCTGGCAAACTTCATCATCATGCCGGCGGGCGTGTCGGCGTTCATGTTAGCGTTTTCGCGGGTAACGTCGTTCGACTTTGCTTCGATGATTTCCAGGAACATGTCCCGCGTTTTGGCTTTTCGGGCAATGCTGCGCTGGTCGCGGTAGGCGATGTACTTTTTGGCCACCTCCTTGCGCGGGCTTTTCATCAGCGCCATCTCCACCATGTCCTGAATTTCCTCCACAGTCATCTGCTCGCGCCCGCGGCAGGCGATGTGGTCGGTGATGCGCCGTATGAGCGAGGTGTCCTCGCCCGCGTCGGTGTGCAGCATGGCCTTACGGATGGCAGCCATGATTTTCTCCTCGTTGAACCCTACAACGCGCCCATCGCGCTTTACAACTGTTTGAATCATATCAAAGTTTAGCTATTAGAGTTTAGTTTTATTAAGGTTTTAGTTGTTATAGCTTGGCTATTAAAGCTTATATGCTAACCATTTGCTGGGGTTTAGATGCAATATAGTAACTACAGATTAACTTGCATCAGCTAAATTTTAATAGCTAATAGCTTCCGATTTGCGCGGGATTTTCTTACTAACCGGACAGGGACGGATACTCATTCGCTGCCGGAATCGGATAACGCCGCAAAGTTAAGCCAAACTTTTCTCACGAAGTTTTTCTGCGGCTACAAGTTGCTAAAAAATTATGAACTTGCATTCCAAGAGATGTAAGGTTAGGAGTTTAGCCTATATAGCTCTTAGGGGATTTCGGCGTAGCTACGCTACTTTTTCGGCGCTTGGCTCTTCTTTAGCAGGTACCGCACCGGAATGTTGGCGGCGGCGCACCCGATGAGCATCACGGTGGCCAGCACGAGCCCAATGTCGGCGGGGTCAACCTTGACGGGGTAGGCGTCGACCACAAAGTTGCCGCTCAGCTTGATGAGCTTGAGGTGCACCTGCGCGTAGCACGCTGCAAGCCCCAGCGCCACGCCGGCTGCGCAGCCCAGAAAGGAGATCATCACGCCCTCCGAGATAAAGATGCGGCGCACCAAGCTGTCCTGCGCGCCAAGGCTGTGCAGGATTTTCACGTCTTTTTTCTTTTCGATGATGAGCATGGTGAGCGAGCCGATGGAGTTGAACGAGGCCACCAGCAGCACAAAGGTGAGGATGAAGAATATCGCCCACTTTTCGCCCTGCATCATGCGGAAGAGCACCTCGTTTTGCTCCTCGCGCGTCTGCACCTTTAGCGCGCCGCCCAGCATTTTTTGCACCTCGCGCTTCACGCTTTTGGCGTTGGCACCGGGCTGCAGGTAGAGCTCCACGCTCGACACCTCCCGCTCGTAGCCAAGCAGACGCTGCACCACGTCTATCGGCGCAAGCACGTACCGGGAGTCGGCATCCAGCTCGATGGAAAAAATTCCCGCCGGCTTCAGGTACTCGCTGGTGTAGGCTTCGCTGGGGTTGATGGCGTGCAGGCGCAGCCCCCGCTTGGGGAAGTACACCCACAGCACGTCGAAGAAGCTGGGGCGCAGGTTGAGCATTCCGGCCACCACCTTGCCCACGATGGCCATGTCCACGTCGCCCTTCCGGACGGCGGCCTCGCCCTCGATGATGCTGCGGGCAACGCCGGAGCGCCGCAGAAACGTTTCGTCCACGCCGCGCACGGTGGCCAAGTGCTGGCGGTCGCGGTACCGGAGCGCCGCGTTCTCCTCCAGCGTCTCAGAGTAGAACGCCACCCCTTCGGTGCGCTTAACGCTCGTGAAGTCGAACTGCTGAGGGTCGAAAACTTTGCCCTCTACGGCGGTAACCTTCAGGTCGGGCGAGAGGGTGTTGTACAGCGAGGTGATGAGGCTGTCAAGCCCGTTGTACACCGATAGCGCCACCACCAGCGCAAACACGCCTACCGCCACGCCCACCGCGCTCACCAGCGATATGATGTTGATGGCGTTGTGCGACTTTTTGGCAAACAGGTACCTGCGCGCGATGAAAAATGCTGGCTTCACAAAACTCAGAAAAAAAAATTCAAAAAGCAAAGATAGCGTTTTTTTAGCGCCGGGAAAGCGAGGCTCAAAAAGTCAGCAGCTTTTTTGTCCGGTCGGACAAGGAAGATTTGGAATGCTGAGCCATTGCCATTCTTCATAAAATGGTAACACTGTGAGTATTGCACAATTTAACCGTTCTTTTAACGAAAAAAATTTGGCGGAAATGAAAGTAAGATTATACCTTTACAAGGTTAACTTCTTAATGAAAAAATGCAATAAAAAAATGGCAGGATTACAGCATAGCTCACTTTTTGTACCCACAAATGGCTTGGCGAAGTTGAGGGCTTGCAGCCTGCCCATACCTAATAACACACACACACACACACACACACACACACACACACACACACACACACACACACACACACACACACACACACACACACACACACACACACACACACACACACACACACACACACACACA
>JAIRMD010000223.1 GCA_031258915.1 Prevotellaceae bacterium | reverse complement strand
TGTGTGTGTGTGTGTGTGTGTGTGTGTGTGTGTGTGTGTGTGTGTGTGTGTGTGTGTGTGTGTGTGTGTGTGTGTGTGTGTTGGGGCGTATTGCATACGCCCTATGCGCACGCGCACGCGTATTTAGCGCTTCAAAATTCAAAGATTGGGCTTGCACCGAATGGCGCAAAAATTTTTGAGCTTCGAAGGTTGAAATTTTTTCGAGTATTTGAGAGCTGCTATGCATTTGGATAATTCGGTAAACAAACTTGCGGTAAAGGTACGAAAAAATATTTCGGCAGGCAAAATATTTTAGATTATATTTAGCATTACATTTCAGAAAAATCTGCTACTTTGCCACCTGCTTATTCTTCAGCACTTCGTAGGAGAGCGGCGCTGCAATGAATATGGACGAGTATGTACCGAATATCACGCCTACCAGCAGCGCAAAGGCGAACCCCTGAATTGATTCTCCGCCAAACAAAAATATCAGAAGCAGCACCAACGACGTGGTGCACGACGTGTTGAACGTACGCGCCATGCACGCGTTGATGGCGCTGTTGATGTTCAGGCGCAGGTCGAGTTTGGGGTGGTTGGAAACATTTTCGCGGATGCGGTCAAAGATAATCACCGTGTCGTTGATGGAGTAGCCGATAATGGTGAGCAGGGCTGCAATAAACGACTGGTCGATGTCCATCGTGAAGGGCACAATGCCCGATATGGCCGAGAAGAGGAAGATGACCATCGCCGCGTCGTGCACCTGCGATACCGCCGCGCCCATGCCCCACTGCCACTTGCGGAAGCGAATGGCAATGTAGGCAAACATGGCTATCACGGCGAGAATAACGGCAATCACGGCATCGCGCTTGATGTCGTCGGCTACGGTTGGCCCCACCTTTTCGGAGCTGATGATCCCGTTGGGGTTTTCGAGCGTCGAAATAAATTCGGAGTACGTAATGGGCGCGGCGTAGAGCTGCCCTAAGGCGTTGTAGAGCATCACCTCTACCAAGCTGTCGGCCTCCGTTGACTGGTTGGCGATGAGGTAGTCGGTGGTAACCTTGAGCTGCATACCCGTCGGCCCGTAGGTTTTTACCTCCACCGAGGCGCCTTTGGTATTCTCAATCTGCTCGCGTACGGCAGCGCGCGCATCTTCGGATGATACTTTTTGGTCGAAGCGCACCACGTAGGTACGCCCGCCGGCAAAGTCAACGCCGTAGCTAAGCCCGCGCACACCCAGCGACACGAGGCCAAGCGCAACAATCGTCAGCGAAATAGCGTAACCGTACTTACGGATGCCTATAAAATCAATGTGCAGGCCATGAAGGAAGTTGCGCGAAAATCGGTTGTCGAACTTCACATTCTTATTTCTGCCCAGCAGCGCGAGGAAGATGAGCCTCGATATGAAGATGGCGCTGAACATGGAGGTGAGGATGCCAATGATGAGGGTAGTTGCAAAGCCCTGCACGGGGCCTGACCCGAAGAGGAACAGCATGATACCCGTAATGATGGTGGTAACGTTGCCGTCGATAATGGCGGAGTAGGCGTTCTTGTAGCCGTCGGCTATGGCCAACCGCAGCCCTTTGCCCGCCCGCAGCTCTTCCTTTATGCGCTCGTAGATGATCACGTTGGCGTCGATGGCCATGCCCATTGTGAGCACGATGCCGGCTATGCCGGGCAGGGTGAGCACAGCCCGCAGCGAGGCAAGCACGCCGAAGAGCAGGAGCACGTTGGAGAGCAGCGCAACGTTGGCCACCCATCCGCCCATGTTGTAGAACAGCACCATGTAGACGAGCACCATGATGAACGCAATCACAAACGACGACAAGCCGGCGTCGATGGATTCCTGCCCGAGCGACGGCCCTACCACAGCTTCCTGAATGATTTGCGCCGGCGTGGGCATTTTGCCGGACACGAGCACGTTAGCGAGGTCGTCGGCTTCTTCCGGCGAAAAGTTGCCCGTGATGGACGAGGAGCCTCCCCGTATTTCGTTGCTCACGCGGGGGTAGGAGTAAACGTAGCCGTCGAGCACAATGGCAATGCACTTGCCGATGTTGTCGGCGGTGAGGCGCGCCCAGATTTTGGCGCCCTCGCTGTTCATCGACATCGACACCTCGGCGTACGCGCTGGTACCGCTAAACTGCTTTTGGGCGCTAACGACCACGCTGCCGTCGAGCGGCGCCTTGCCGTCGCGCGTGTTGGCCTTAATGGCTACCAGCTCGTAGTAGGTGCCGCTGTTGTCGATGGGCTTGATAGACCACATGAAGCGCACGTCGCGCGGGAAGAGCGAGCGCACCTGCATGAGCTCCATCCAGCGGCGTATTTTGCTTGTGTCGCGGTAGTGCGCAATGCCTATGCGCGCGCCCGTAGCCGGAGCGCCTCGCTGGTCGAGCGAGGGTGAAAGCACGTAGAACAGCGGGTTATTTTTGGCAAAATCAACCTCCTCAGTAGAAGTCGAGTCGGCGCTGCCTCCCATTTGCGAGAGCAAATCGCTCACGGTGTCTCCTCCCGCCGCCGCCTTGTCGGCGGTATCTTTTACCGCCGTAGCGCTGCTGTCGCTGCCAACGGCAGCCTGCGCAGCTAAGTATTCCTTGATTTTTGTGTTTGCCTCGTTCAGCCCGTTAAAGAGCTCGGAGTTTTCGTAGGTTTCCCAAAATTCGAGGTTAGCCGTCCCTTGCAGCAGCTTTCGCACGCGCTCGGGGTCTTTTACGCCGGGCAGCTCCACCAGGATGCGTCCGCTGCTGCCCAGGCGCTGCAGGTTGGGCTGCGTTACGCCAAAGCGGTCGATGCGGCTGCGCAGCACGTTGAACGAGTTGGACATGGCGGCTTCCGTTTGGCTGCGAATAATCCTTACCACCTCGTCGTCGCTGGTGTTGGCGTTGATTTTGCTGCGCATCTCGTAGGTGCCGAATATGCGGCTGAGCCTGTCACCGGGCGCAACCTCCCTGAACGCTTTTGCGAAAGCCTCAACGAAATCCGATTCGCCCGTTACCTGATTTTGCTTAGCCAGCGCTATGGCCTTGCTGAACGTTTCGTCGCTGCTGTTGCCCGACATGGCGCGGATAATATCCGGAACGGAGATTTCCAGCATTACGTTCATCCCCCCCTTGAGGTCGAGGCCAAGGTTAATCTCCTTTTCCTTGCACTCCTTATAGGTAAACTTGGCTACGCCAATGTTGTACACCACCTCAGCCGACATGGAGTCGAGGTAGGCAGCCTCTCTGGCTGCGCTAAAATTTCCACTTTCGTCGGTGGCGTAGGCCACCGCTTTTTTCCCTACCCTGTAGGTTACAAGCGTAAACGACAGCTCGAATATACATACCAGCCCGAGCACTACGGCTAAAAATTTGATGGCTCCTTTTCCTTGCATTGCTTTGAGTTTTAATGATTTTAATTTATAGAATTTTGAATTACTGAATTACTGAGTGTAGAGCTAAACCATAATAGCGCATCTTTTGAGGCTGCAAATTTACTCTTTTTTATTGAAAGAAGTACGCATGGCCGCAAAATAATGCTCCGATTTCTCCACAAAAAAAATTTTTTTTCGCAAAAAATTGTGGCGAGGTATTGCATAATTCAAAAAACTACGCTATCTTTGCCCCGCTGCTGACAACAACGCAAAACATATTCCTCAATAGCTCAGTTGGTTAGAGCACATGACTGTTAATCATGGGGTCCAAGGTTCAAGTCCTTGTTGAGGAGCAAAGTAATCAACCACCTGCCAATCGTTTTCGGCCGCAGCCTTTTTTTACTTGGCGTAGCGTGGTTGGAGTTCTAACGCCAAAAATTATATAATACAATCATGAAAGCAACAAGAATATCAGCCAACGCCGCCGCGCTGCTGGCAGGTGCGCTAATGGCCGCTGCGTGCGGAACCCCGCAGGGTAAAAAAAGTAGGCTTACCGTTGAGCAGGCAAGCGAAAATGCAGTAAAATACCCCATCCCCACCGCCTACGAGGTGGTGAACCTCATCAACAGGTCGGGGGCAGCCTACATCATCGAAATCACCAACCCCACGGGCAGGGCCGAGAGCTACCTTACCGAGCAGGATAAGGCGCTCAACCTCGGCGTTTACAGCGCCGACCTTGCCTACGTAACCACCTACAACATGAAGCAGGAGACGATGGACTACCTGAAGGTGCTGAAAAAACTTTCGGACGAGCTGCACGTATCCGCCAACTTCAACGCAGACTTGGCGCACGAGGTAGAGCGTAACATCGAAAACAAAGATTCGCTCATCAACATTATTTCGCGCTCGTTCGACGAAACCTACTCGTTTCTGGTAAACAACGGCAGGGACAACATTTCGGTGCAGGTGCTCGTCGGCACGTGGGTTGAGGGGCTGTACATCGCCACCTACGCTGCCACCACCAGCAGCAACCCCGAAGACCTGCTGCAAATTGTGGCCAGCCAAAAGCAGTCGCTCGGAACGCTACGGGAGATTCTCGAAAAAAATTC
>JAIRMD010000219.1 GCA_031258915.1 Prevotellaceae bacterium | reverse complement strand
CCTTCAGCGTTTCGTCCACGCTGCGATCGTCGATGTGCTCCGACTGGAAGAAGTGAATTTTCACCTTGCACTCGTTGTACACGCCGGCGTGAATCAACGCCTCCAGAATAGACTTGTAGGCGTCGGGGAGCTCCACGTACTTGCCCACAAGCCCAACGGTTATCGTTTTTTTCGGGTGCTTGGATTTTTCTACAAACGCTTTCCACGCCTCCATGTCGGCCTCAGGAGGGTTGGTAAGCTTAAACTTTTTGAGCACCACCTCATCCAGCCGCTCCTTTTGCATCATCAGCGGCACCTCGTAGATGGTAGGCACGTCTAATGATTGCACCACCGCGTCGGGGTCAACGTTGCAGAACAGGGCAATTTTTTTGCGAAACTCGCGGGGCAAGTCTTTTTCGGTGCGCAGCACCAGCACATCGGGCTGGACGCCGGTTTCCAGCAGCTGCTTCACCGAGTGCTGCGTGGGCTTTGACTTGAGCTCGCCGGCAGCCCTGATGAAAGGCACCAGCGTCAGGTGGATAAAGAGCACGTTATCTGCGCCCATTTCGTAGCGCAGCTGGCGCACGGCTTCTACGTACGGCAGCGATTCTATGTCGCCTATCGTACCGCCGATTTCGGTAATCACAAAGTGGTACTGGTGGCAGGTGCCCAGCAGCTGCACGCGCCGCTTGATTTCGTCGGTAATGTGCGGAATAACCTGCACCGTTTTGCCGAGGTACTCGCCCTTGCGCTCGTTGTTGATTACCGTTTGGTAGATGCGGCCGGTGGTAACGTTGTTGTCCTGCGTGGTGTTGATGCCCAGAAAGCGCTCGTAGTGGCCAAGGTCGAGGTCGGTTACCGCCCCGTCGATGGTTACGTAGCACTCCCCGTGCTCGTATGGGTTCAGCGTGTCTGGGTCGATGTTGAGGTAGGGGTCGAGCTTCTGGATAGCTACGGAGAATCCGCGCGCTTGTAGCAGCTTCGCCAAAGAAGCCGCCACTATGCCTTTTCCGAGGGAGGAAACAACGCCGCCCGTTACAAAAATATACTTCGTTGCCATTTTTAGTTGTGAAAAAAAACAGGCAAAGGTAGCATTAAATTCCCAATTACGCGCAAGCGGATAAAAATTGGGTGCATTTCAAATCGTCGCCCAAGCAATCCCGTAGGGATGTCAGAGCGAGATACACTTGCGAAAGTTGAGTCTTTAATAGACTGGCGCTACCCTCAAAAAATCTACTCCTCCTTTCGGAATTTTCCAAAGTCCATCACGCACACATGCCTGTACACAGAATGCGTGTTGATGGCAACGCCGCAGCAGTCAAATGCGTCGCTCATGATGTTGTGCCGGTGCCCTCTTGAGGATACGCCGTCATCTATCAGCAGCTGCATAACAATTTGTTGCGCCTCACGCCCGCCGTAAGCAATGTTTTCGCCGATGCTGACGTAGCCACCGGAGTAGTGCCGCTCCACCCGTTGTGGGAGCGTGCTGCCGTCGCTGCCGCTGTGCCCGGTTTGTCCGGTTTTGGCCTGATCTGCCGCCAGCCAGCCCGCCGCCTCGCTCAACCCCCTGTGCGGGCGCAAAATGTTCACAGGTTTGGCTTTTGCCAATGCTGCAATGCACTCGTTGACGGCTCTAAGCCCTTCGCGGGTTCTCACGGTGATTTCTCCGGGCTTGCTAATGTCGTTCCCCTTGTAGTACTGCCGCTCTTCTTTCAGGTACAGGGCGTATGCCTTGGGGTTAGTGCGCACCTTGTTCAGCTCGTGAATGACCTCTTGCTCTGTTTTTGTCATATAATCCGCCGCTTTGGCGGTGTTGAGCGAGTCTGGCCACTGGAGAGCTGCCGCCGTTTGGCTGCGGCACGGAAAAGCGCCTGCCGTGAGCAGCAATAGCGCTCCGGCCGCTACCGGCGCTTTAAGCCGCCAAAGGCGACGCTTGGCTTGGCTACCGCTTTGTTGGTTACAATTGTCTTTCATAACACGTTATTTATTTTCGATAAAAAACCGGAGCGGCATTGCATTGATAGAAAAAGCAATGGTCGTTCGGCTATGCCACGTAAAAATACCGCGTAAAGATACGAATAAATTTGAAGCGCTGCCAAAAAGATGAGTTGTTGGGGTGCACTTCAAATTGTCGCTTTTGCCCATTCCGTAGGAATGGGTCGCTCGGTAGAAAATCCCTACGTCTATCTTCTCCTTACCCTATGGGATGCAAGATGCCATCGGCGCTCGCGTTCTCTACCGAGCGATAATCCCTACGAGATTGCTTGGGCGACGATTTGAAATGCACCCATCCAAAATCTTCCCCCTATTTTCGCCTTGATTTGAGTTAAATAATATCATACATACTGGGAAAATCGGACAACTAACGTAAACATTGCTAATTCTCCGTATAAAGATTTGGATTGCTCCATATCCTCCCATATCTTTACCGAAATTTTTTTTGGCGTGAATATTTTTCTATCAACTTTTCATTTGTGATGAAATGAGCGCTTTCTTTCTTATAAAAAATAATGTTGCTGTGCCCGAAATTATGCGGCAGGGCATAGCGATTGCACACACACAGTACGGGCGTATGCAATACGCCCCAACCAACCAACACACACACACACACACACACACACACACACACACACACA
>JAIRMD010000154.1 GCA_031258915.1 Prevotellaceae bacterium | reverse complement strand
CCCTCCAAAATCCCCATGCTGTTAGTCAACGGCTCGTCGGGCATTGCGGTGGGCATGGCCACCAACATGCCCCCCCACAACCTTGGCGAGGCGGTGAACGCCATCTGCGCCTACATCGACAGCAACGACATCACCACCGACGAGCTCATGCGGCACATCAAAGGCCCAGACTTCCCAACCGGCGGCATTATATACGGCGTGCAGGGCATCAGGGAGGCCTACGAAACGGGCAAAGGCCGCGTGGTGATTCGCGCAAAAACCGAAGTTGAGGTTAGCGACAGCGGGCGCGAAACCATAGTGGTTACCGAGCTGCCCTACATGGTAAGCCCAGCCGCGCTGGTGGAAAAAATAGCGCACTTGGCTGAGGAAAAAATCATTGACGGCATCTCTTACGTCAACGACGAGTCGGACAGGGTAAACCTCACGCGGGTAGTCATCAAGCTTCGCAAAGATGCCGTAGCCAACATCGTGCTCAACCACCTCTTCAAGCACACCGACATGCAGTCGAGCTTCTCCATCAACAGCATTGCGCTGGTGGACGGGCGGCCGCGCCTGCTCTCGCTCAAGGAGCAAATAAAGTACTTCGTCAGGCACCGGCACGAGGTTGTGGTGCGCCGCGCCCGGTTTGAGCTCGGCAAGGCCGAAGACCGCCTCCACATCCTCGAAGGGCTGCTCAAGGCCATTGACCACATCGACGAGGTGGTGGCCATTATCCGCGCCAGCAGAACGCCCGACGAGGCCATACAGCAGCTCATAGCCCGCTTTGAGCTGGACGAGCGGCAAGCGCGCGCCATCGTGGATATGCGCCTCCGCGCCCTCACAGGGCTGGAGCGCGACAAGCTGCAAGCCGAATTTGACGAGCTCACCAAGCTGGTGGCAGACCTCAAGGTGTTTCTGGGCAGCGATGAGCTGCAAATGAAGCTCATCAAGGAGGAGCTTATCGACGTGAAAACCCGCTTTGACGACGGACGCAAAACCGAAATACTGCCCGCCGCCGAGGAGTTCAACCCCGAAGATTTCTACGCCGACGATGAGGTCGTAATCACCATCTCGCACTTAGGCTACATCAAGCGGACGCCGCTCAACGAGTACCACACCCAAAACCGCGGCGGCATTGGCGCCAAGGGCGCCGCAGCGCGGGACGAAGACTTCATTGAGCACATCTTTGCGGCAACCATGCACAACACCATGCTTTTCTTTACCGAAAAGGGTAAATGCTACTGGCTCAAGGTGTACGAAATTCCCGAAGGCACCAGAACGACCAAAGGCCGCGCCATACAAAACATCGTAAACCTCGAACCCGACGATAAGGTAAAGGCCTACATCAACGTAAAAACGCTCGAGGACAAAGAATACGTAGACAACAACCACATAGTGCTCTGCACCAAGCGGGGAGTCATAAAAAAGACGGTGCTGGAGCAGTACTCCCGCCCGCGCCAAAACGGAGTGATTGCCATCAACGTCAAAGACGGCGACCAGCTGCTCGAGGCCAAGCTCACCAACGGCAGCAACGAGATTATACTCGCCGCCCGCCAAGGAAAAGCGCTGCGCTTCAACGAAAGCAAAGTACGCGCCATCGGCAGAACAAGCTCCGGAGTGCGCGGCATGCTCATTGGCGACACCGACGAGGTGGTGGGCATGGTATGCGTGGCCGACGAAAAAAGCGAAATTCTTGTTGTTTCGGAAAAAGGCTACGGTAAGCGCTCGCCGCTCGCCGCCTACCGCATCACCAACCGCGGCGGAAAAGGGGTGAAGACGCTCAGCATTACCGAAAAAACCGGCAGCCTCATCGCCATAAAGGACGTAACCGACGAGAATGATTTGATGATTATCAACAAGTCGGGGATTACCATCCGCGTTCCAGTATCCGAAATTCGCATGTCTGGCCGCGTGGCGCAGGGCGTGAAGCTCATCAAGCTGCGCGACGGCGATGCCATTGCCGCCGTTGCCAAGGTGAACAAGAGCGAGGAGGAAGAGCTCGCAGCAGCGCCTGCCGTAACCGAAGCCGCCGAAGCCATCGACCCCACCGAAGCCGAAGCGCCAACAGCGCCAACGCCGGACGAAAACTTATAGCGTGCGCACACCGCTAATACCCATAACTTCTAAATTCTAAACTTCTAAATTCTAAACTTCTAAATTCTTCGTTGCCATGAGAAAAAAAATTGTTGCAGGAAACTGGAAAATGAACACCACCTTTGCCGAAGGCGAAGCGTTGGTAAAAGCAATTATCGCCAAAAAAGGCGAGGTAAAGAGCGACGTAACGCTGGTTGTTGCGCCGCCGTTCACGCACCTCAGCGGCTTGGCAGAGGAGCTGGCAAAAGCCGGCATTGGCCTCTCGGCGCAGAGCTGCGCCGAGTACGAATCGGGGGCGTACACAGGCGAGGTGTCGGCCAAAATGCTGGCCTCCGTTGGCGTGAAGTGCTGCATACTTGGGCACTCCGAGCGCCGCGAGTACTACGGCGAAGCCAGCGCAGCGCTATCCCGAAAAGTAGCCCTTGCGCTTAAATACGGCCTGACACCCATTTTTTGCGTAGGCGAAAAGCTGGACGAGCGCGAGGCCAACCGCCACTTCGACGTTATCAGCGCCCAGCTGGAGGTGCTTACGCAGCTAAGCGCGGACGACTTTGGCAAGGTGGTGGTTGCCTACGAGCCGGTGTGGGCTATCGGCACGGGCAAAACGGCAACCTCGGCGCAGGCGCAGGAAGTGCACGCGTTCATCCGGAAAGCGCTGGCGGGCAAGTTTGGCGCGGCGGCAGCGCAAACGCCCATCCTGTACGGCGGCAGCTGCAAGCCCTCCAACGCTGCCGAAATCTTTGCCCAGCCCGACGTGGACGGCGGGCTTATCGGCGGAGCATCCCTCGCTGCCGATGACTTTATCGCCATCGCCAAAGCGTTCCGATGACCCACTCTTAGCTCTTAACTCTCTTATGGCCAAGCCTCGCTTTGATGACGTAAAATCCGGCTACGAGCGCATTATGTCCGACTTGAAAAAAAAGATATACAAGCCGATATACCTGCTCATGGGCGAAGAGGCGTACTACATAGACCTAATTTCTAACTACATACAGAACAATGTGCTGAGCGATGCCGACAGGTCGTTCAACCAAACGGTGCTCTACGGGCGGGAGACCACCGCCAAGGCGGTGGTCGAGGCCGCCCGGCGCTACCCCATGATGGCCAGCTGCCAGGTGGTGGTGGTGCGCGAGGCGCAGGAAATTAAGGACGGCATCGAAAAGCTGGGGATTTACGTTAGCACCCCGCTGAAGTCTACCATCCTCGTCATTTGCTACAAAACAAAAGCGGTGGACAGGCGCACGGCTTTTTACAAGCAGATAGCCAAAGTAGGAGAGGTGTTCGAGTCGGCCTCGCCGTACGACGACAGGATTCCCGACTGGATTGTTGACTACCTCAGGTCGAAGCAGCGCACCATCGATCTGGCAGCTGCAAAAATTATGGCAGATCACTTGGGCGACAACCTGAGCAAAATCGTAAACGAGCTCGACAAGCTGGCGGTGATCGTCCCCCAAAGCGACAAAATTACCGTTGAACACATCGAGCGCAACATTGGCATCAGCAAAGACTACAACCCCTTTGAGCTCTGCAAGGCCATCAATACAGGCGACGTTCTCAAGGCTAACCGCATCGTCATGCACTTTGAGCGCGATCCGGATTCCAACCCGATACCCAGAGTAATCATTACGCTATTCTCAAACTTCAGCAAGATATTTTTGCTGCACATGCTCAAGGCAAAGTACAGGAATGCCCCTATTCCTGCTACGGAGGTTCAGGGAGTATTAGGCATAGTCGCGTTTTTTTTGAGGGAGTACGAAACGGCAGCGCGGCGATATTCATCTACCAGGGCAGCGGCGATTATTGCGCTGCTGCGCGAATTTGACATGCGCAGCAAAGGCTGGAACAACGCCTCAACCGGCTACGGAGACTTGCTCCGCGAAATGGTTTACAGAATAATGCACTGACAGGAGCTTAGAATTATAGAATTATAAAAGTTTAAATTTTTGGACTTCATGACCATAGCACTTGTAGCCATTACCGTTTTGGTATCAGCAGCAGCGTTCAGGCAGCGCAGGATTTTTGAGAAGCTGCTGCTGTCGCCCTACCGCATGGTGTACCACAAGGAGTGGCACCGCATCATTACGCACGGGTTTATCCATGCGGACTACGTCCACCTTGCGGTGAACATGATAGTGCTGTACTCATTCGGCAGCGCGGTGGAGGCGCAGCTTGATGCGCTGTGTGCAGGCGGGGTAACGTCCCTGCCCACGCTGCACTACGTAGCGCTGTACTTTGGCGGCATGGTGGTGGCCAGCATATCAACCGTTGCCCGGCGCAAGGATGTGTACGATTACTCGGCGGTGGGCGCGTCGGGGGCGGTGAGCGCCGTGCTGTTTACGTTCATCTTTTTTCAGCCGTGGAGCATGCTCTACATCATGGGCATTATTCCCGTGCCGGGCATTGCTTTTGGACCGCTATACCTTTGGTACTCATCGTACATGGACAAGCGCGCCGCCGACAACGTGAACCACGATGCGCACTTCTACGGCGCTATTTTCGGGTTTCTTTACCCGATAGCCATCGACCCTCAGCTGCTGTGGAGCTTTATACACCAGCTGCTGATGAGGTGAAAAAATTCAGGCATCAGGCTCCTCCCAAAAATCGTAACTTATGCAAAAAGCCGTTTTTCTTGACCGCGATGGGGTAATCAACAGCGACGAGGGGCGCTACTACGTGCACCGCGAGGAAGATTTTGTGCTCACGCCGCAGCTCGGCGAGCAGCTGAAGGCGCTACAGGAGGCCGGATTTCTGCTCATCGTCATCAGCAATCAGGGTGGGGTAGCGCGGGGCGTGTACGGCGTGCAGGAGGTGGAGCGGCTCAACAGCCTTTTGCGCGGGCAAATGGCAAAGCACGGCGTGCAGCTGACGGAGTTCTACACCTGCCCGCACCACCCCGATTTTGGGAAGTGCCTGTGCCGCAAGCCGCTGCCGCTGCTGGTGCAGAAAGCGCTGGCACGCTTTGATGTTGACCCCTCGCGCTCCTACTTTATTGGCGACCGCGAAAGCGACATGGAAACCGCCCGCAGCGCCGGCGTGAAGGGGCTGCTGGTCAAAAGAAATGCGGGCATTGCAGGAGCCGTAGAGGAAATTTTGGCGGCAGGTGGCTAATGTAGCTCAAGTTTCCCACCTTCGCAAAAATCACACAAATCAAAGTTCAGACATTTCCCTCACTCCTTCACCGCTTTCAGCGTTTTTGTTTTGCCGTCCTTTTCTAACCGGAGGAAGTACATGCCCGACGGCAGACGCTCCAGCAGAATGGTTTCGCTTGCGCTTTTGAGCTTTTGGGTGTGGACGGGTGCGCCCGCTGCGGTGAGCACCGTGAGCGTGCAGCCCTCCGCACCTGTGAGGTGCAGCGCACCCGTAAACGGGTTGGGGTAGCAGGTAGCACTCACCTGCAACGCGCCTGCAACGCCCGTAGGATCTTCGCCGTTGCTGTTCGCCGTCCACTTGGCGTAGAGCGTAAGGTTGCTCGATGCGCTGAATACGGTGTTTTCGGTGTATTGCGTTCCCGCGCCGTTGGTTTTGGTGTACCAGCCGCCAAAGGTGTAGCCGCTGCGGGTGGGCATGGGCAAAGCCCCCACCGCCACGCCGTCGGTAACGGTTTTGCTCGTGGTGCTTACCGTGCCCTCCTGCGCATCAAACGTAAGCGTGTAGGTGGCGGCATTGTTCGCCGTCCACTTGGCGTAGAGCGTGAGGTTGTCTGATGTGCTGAATACGGTGTTTTCGATGTATTGCGTTCCCGCGCCGTTGGGTTGGGTGTACCAGCCGCCAAAGGTGTAGCCGCTGCGGGTGGGCGTGGGCAAAGCGCCCACCGCCACGCCGGAGGTAACGGTTTTGCTCGTGGGGCTTACAGTGCCGCTTTGCGCATCAAACGTGAGCGTGTAGGTGGCGGCATTAATTGCCGTTATTTTAAAATCCTTCCACACCGCAGCGCTTTGGTAGGCGCTCACCGCATCAGCCGGAACCCGCAGGGTGATATTGCTTAAGGTCAAGCTGCCAAAAACATTGCTGCTGATGCCCTGCGGCGTAAGGCTCAGGTTGGTTACGGAGGTCAAGCCGCTGCAATCCTCAAAAGCACTCTCGCCGATGCTCGTTACCGAGCTGGGAATGGTTACGGAGGTCAAGCCACTGCAAGATTGAAAAGCATCGCGGCCGATGCTCGTTACCGAGCTGGGAATGATTACGGAGGTCAAGCCGCTGCAACCGTAAAAAGCCCTATCGCCGATGCTCGTTACCGAGCTGGGAATGGTTACGGAGGTCAAGCCGCTGCAACCTCGAAAAGCATAGTAGCCGATGCTCGTTACCGAGCTGGGAATGGTTACGGAGGTCAAGCCGCTGCAACCGTAAAAAGCACCGATGCCGATGCTCGTTACCGAGCTGGGAATGTCGTAGCTTCCGGTTTTACCGCCAGGGCAAGCGATTAGCGTCGTTTGGTTTTTGTTGAACAGCACGCTGTCAACAGAGGAGTATGCTGTATTGCTTTCGCTCACCGAAAAGGAGGTCAAGCCGCTGCAATCGGAAAAAGCCACTTCGCCGATGCTCGTTACCGAGCTGGGAATGGTTACGGAGGTCAAGCCGCTGCAACCGTAAAAAGCCCCTTCGCCGATGCTCGTTACCGAGCTGGGAATGGTTACGGAGGTCAAGCCGCTGCAACCGTAAAAAGCATAGTAGTCGATGCTCGTTACCGAGCTGGGAATGGTTACAGAGGTCAAGCCGCTGCAACCGTTAAAAGCATTGCTGCCGATGCTCGTTACCGAGTTGGGAATGGCTACGGAAGTCAAGCCGCTGTAACCTCGAAAAGCATAGCTGCCGATGCTCGTTACCCCCTGCCCTATAGTCAGGGTTTTGATGCTGCTCCGGTAGGAATACCAAGGCGCAGAGCCGGAGCTATAGCTCGCCATGTCTCCGCTGCCGCTAATGGCGAGGGTGTAATTTGGGGATGTTCCGGTGAGCGTCCACGTGCAGCTGCCGGTTGTGCCGGAGGCAACGGTTTGCGCGCTCGCCGCACCTGCGGTGAGCAAAATGCCGCAAAGCAGC
>JAIRMD010000046.1 GCA_031258915.1 Prevotellaceae bacterium | reverse complement strand
GAGCCGACGCTGATAGCCGAATTTCAGGACATACCGGTGGTGGAGGGGTACCTGTACTCAGGTGCGCCGGCAAGCGTGAAAATCTCCAAGCTGATACCCTACCGCAACGACGTTACCTTCTCGGACGAAGATGTTAGCCGGCTCCATGTGGAGATAGTCGACGAAACGGATGGCGCTACCTACACGCTCCTGTCGCAGGGCGGCGGGCTGTACGCCGACACAACGCTCCTGCCCGGCATTGGACACGCCTACCGCCTGCAGTTTGCCTACAACGGCGAGCAGGTCTCCGCGCTCACGCAGGTTGCCGCCGCGCCGGAGGGCGTAACCGTTTCGCCAACCTCCATCACCGTACCGACGTGGGGCGGCGGCGGCGGCGGATTTGGCGGAGGAGGAGGAGGAGGTCCCACCACGCCTGCCATGATAAGCATTGAGTGGAGCAACCCCAACCTCGACTACTACCTCGTGGTGGTAGATAACGTAGACAGCAACCCAACGTCGGTGCGCGACTCCCTCTACAACGCCACCACCACCGACAGCCTCTCCTTTCTCACCGAGCTCACGCAGGACAGCATTGTGCAGCTCTCCTCGCAGCAGTTTTCCTACACCGGCAGGCACATCGTGAAGCTGTGCCGCGTGCAGCCGGAGTACGTGGTGATGCTTCAGGCAAACACCGACAGCCGCTCCGAGCCGCTCACAGAGGTGCACGCCAACGTGGTCAACGGATTCGGAATCTTTACAGGAATGGCCGTCCACCGCGCCGTAATAACAGTGCATAAGTAAATGTTGAATACGGGACGGGGAATGGTGACATACCGGTCTGAACACCCTACCCTACGGGATTGCTTAGGCGACAATTTGAAACGCACCCATTGAAAAAGATTTTGCTGTTTTCCAAACAATTCTTACCTTTGCCCCATTAGCTCGCTGAAGGAGCTGACAAGCTAAATACATTATTTTAAAACATTTTTAAAACAACAAAATCATGATTACAGAAAACAAAGAGCTGATGGCGCAGGCTCGCGCCGCGCTATCGGGCAAGTGGACGGTAGCGGTATGCGCTACGCTGATATATATGCTTTTAGTATTCCTCATTTGCATGGCTTCCATTGTGGGAATTGTAGTAATGCTGCTGATAGCGGGCTCGTTTGTGCTGGGGTTTGCCATGCTTTTTCTTGCCCTGTCGAGAGGAGAACATGTTCGCATTGATTTGATGTTCAAAGGGTTTAGCTGCTTTGGCGCGGCGCTGGCCGCCTACCTTCTGGTATTGCTGTTTACCTTTTTGTGGACGCTGCTGCTCATTGTGCCCGGCATTATTGCCTTCATATCCTACTCGCAGACGTTCTACATCCTTGCCGATAATCCGGGTATTGATCCGATGGATGCCATCAGCAAAAGCAAAAAAATGATGCAAGGCTACAAGTGGAAATATTTTTGCCTCCATCTGCGCTTCATTGGCTGGTCGCTGCTCTGCATCCTTACGCTGGGCATCGGACACCTGTGGCTCATGCCTTACATGCAAACCACCTTCGCCAAGTTCTACGACGACCTGAAGGCAAATCAGGACGAATATATTTGATTCATGGTAAAGATTTCATTTCCCGATGGCAGCGCCCGCGAGTACGAGAGCGGCGTAACGCCGCTGCAGGTTGCCGAGAGCATCAGCCCGCGGCTGGCCGCCGACGTGCTGAGCGCCACCGTGAACGGCGCGCTGCAGGATCTGCGCTTCCCCATTGCGGGCGACGCTACGCTAAAGCTGCACAAGTTTGACGACCCCGAAGGCAAGCACGCCTTTTGGCACTCCTCGTCGCACCTGATGGCCGAGGCGCTGGAGATGCTCTACCCGGGCATCAAGTTCGGCATTGGGCCGGCCATAGAGAACGGATTCTACTACGACGTAGACCCGCCGCAGCCCATTGTGGAGGCCGACTTGGAGAAGATTGAAAAGAAGATGCTGGCGCTGGCGCGCGAAAAGCAAGCCTTTGTGCGCCGCGAAGCTACCAAAGCCGAAGCGCTCAAAACCTTTGGCGACAAGGGCGAAGCGTACAAGGTGGAGCTGATAGGCGAGCTGCAGGACGGCACCATCACCTTCTACACCTGCGGCGCGTTCACCGACCTGTGCCGCGGGCCCCACATCATAGATTCGTCCATCGTGAAGGCGGTGAAGCTCACCGCCATTGCCGGTGCGTACTGGCGCGGCAGCGAAAAGAACAAGATGCTTACCCGCATCTACGGCATCAGCTTCCCTAAGCAGAGCCTGCTGGACGACTACCTCAAGCTGCTGGAGGAGGCCAAGCGACGCGACCACCGAAAAGTTGGCCGCGAAATGGAGCTCTTCACCTTCTCCGAGCGCGTGGGGCAAGGGCTGCCGATATGGCTGCCCAAGGGCGCGGCGCTCCGCCTCCGCCTCGAAGATTTTTTGAAGGACATACAGAAAAAGCACGGCTACCAGCAGGTCATAACGCCGCACATTGGCCACAAGCACCTCTACATCACTTCGGGGCACTACGCCAAGTACGGCGCTGACTCGTTTAAGCCCATAAAAACGCCGGACGAAAACGAGGAGTTCCTGCTAAAGCCCATGAACTGCCCGCACCACTGCGAAGTGTACCGCAGCAAGCCGCGATCGTACAAGGACTTACCAATTCGCTTGGCGGAGTTCGGCACGGTGTACCGCTACGAGCAGAGCGGCGAGCTGCACGGGCTGACGCGCGTGCGCGGGTTCACGCAGGACGATGCCCACCTCTTCTGCACCCAAGACCAAATTAAGGACGAGTTCAAAAAGGTGATAGACATCATTCTCTACATTTTTAAGCTGTTCGACTTTCAGGACTACACGGCGCAGGTGTCGCTGCGCGACAAAGCGAACCGCGAAAAGTACATCGGCAGCGACGAAAATTGGGACAAGGCCGAGAGCGCCATCATAGAGGCCACCGCCGAGAAAGGCCTGAAGACGGTGGTGGTGCACGGCGAGGCCGCCTTCTACGGCCCCAAGCTCGACTTCATGGTGCGCGACGCCATTGGCCGCAAGTGGCAGCTGGGCACCATTCAGGTGGACTACAACATGCCCGACCGCTTTGAGCTGGAGTACATCGGCGCGGACGACAAGCGCCACCGCCCGGTGATGATTCACCGCGCACCCTTTGGCTCGATGGAGCGCTTCCTGGCAGTGCTCATTGAGCACACCGCCGGCAAGTTCCCGCTATGGCTCACCCCGGAGCAGGCCGTGGCGCTGCCCATTAGCGAAAAGTACAACGGCTACGCCGCAGAGGTGGCCGCCCGCCTCAACGACGCAGGCGTGCGCACACACATTGACGACCGCAACGAAAAAATAGGAAAAAAAATACGCGACAACGAGCTGCAGCACATCCCCTACCTCCTCATCGTAGGCGAAAAGGAAGCTGCCGACGGCTCCCTCGCCGTACGGCGGCAGGGCGAAGGCGACAAGGGCGCAATGAAAGTAGAGGAGTTTGCCCGGCTGGTAAAGAACGAGGTGAAGAAAATGCTGGACGCTTAGCCTTTTTTGCGAATGTGAAACGCTTGCGCTACCTTTGCCCGGCGCAAAGCACATTTTGATAGCATGATTGTTACCTTTGAAAAGGATTACTTGCGTGACTTGTATGAAGTAGGTAGAACGGCGGATAAAAAGCACCGCTTTCAGCCTGAAATTGTACGGAAATACAGGCTATGCATCAACGCGCTTAAATCGGCAAGCGGCATTGAAGCAATTTACAGGATAAAATCATTTAGCTACGAAGAGCTGAAAGGCGACAAAAAAGGTATTTCATCCATTCGCGTTAACCTGCAATACCGGATAGAATTTACGGTATCGGATAATGGCGTTGAACCCGTTGCCACCGTATGCAACATTTTAGAGTTGTCAAACCACTATAAGTAAATATGCTATGATTACAATAAAGGGGGTTGCCCCCCGCATGATAGCAAATAATCTTACCCCGTATGAGCCAACGCATCCGGGCGAATTGTTGAAAAACGAAATTGAATATCGCGGCATTTCTCAGCACCAACTTGCTGCGCAAATGGGAATGGATTATGTCGTTCTTAATGAAATACTTAATGCAAAACGTCCCGTTTTAACCGAATACGCCTTGCTTTTTGAAGCAGCGTTGGGTATTGAATCGGAAATGCTTATCAAGATGCAGACAGACTACAATTTACAAACCATTTTTGCGAATGTGAAACGCTTGCGCTACCTTTGCCCGGCGCAAAGCACATTTTGATTCAAAAGGATATAAAGAAATAGCATGAATACAATACAATTTGACGCACGAAAAGCAAGTATTGCCCGCATGATACTTAACTCAACAGATGATGTGCTGGTTGCTCAAGTATGGGATCTTTTAGAAAAATCGAGCTCGCTACCATTGCCTGCAGCAAACGAAAAGCGGAAACGAGAGCTTGGATTCTTAAAAGGAAAAGCCAAATTCGGTACTGTGGGAGATGGTAAAATAATAGAAGAAGAATTTATCGGGCTATGAGGTACCATAGTGAACGACATGGTGCTGATAAGTAAAGACAAATTATTTGAGCACAGTACAGGAAAATCCGTTTAAAGCTAATTTGGTAAATCCTGCTCAGCGTAGTTTTCTACTCATAATTAATAACTAATATTTAATAATTCGTAAAAAATTTCTTATGGCAAAAATCAACTTTGGCGGCGTTACGGAAGATGTGGTAACGCGCGACGAATTTCCGATGGAGAAGGCGCACGAGGCGCTCAAAAACGAAACAATAGCCACTATTGGCTACGGGGTGCAAGGCCCCGGACAGTCGCTCAACCTGCGCGACAACGGCTTCAACGTAATCGTTGGGCAGCGTAAGGGCGGCAAAAGCTGGGAAAAGGCGGTCGCCGACGGGTGGGCGCCGGGCAAAACCCTGTTCGGGATAGAGGAGGCCGCGCAGCGGGCAACCATCATTCAGTACCTGCTCTCCGACGCGGGGCAAATTGAGATGTGGCCTAAGCTGCAACCGCACCTTACCGCCGGCAAAGCCCTGTACTTTTCGCACGGCTTTGGCATTACGTTTGGCGACCAGACGCGCATTGCGCCCCCCGCAGATGTTGACGTAATTCTGGTTGCCCCCAAGGGCTCGGGCACGTCGCTGCGCCGCCTGTTTTTGGCCGGGAAAGGGCTGAACTCCAGCTACGCCATCTATCAGGATGCCACCGGCAGGGCGCGCGAGCGCTGCCTGGCGCTGGGCATTGGCGTGGGGTCGGGCTACCTGTTTGAAACAGATTTCAAAAAGGAGGTTTACTCCGACCTTACGGGAGAGCGCGGCACGCTCATGGGCTGCATACAGGGCGTTTTTCAGGCGCAGTACGACACGCTCCGCAAAAACGGGCACTCGCCCAGCGAGGCCTTCAACGAAACGGTAGAGGAGCTCACGCAAAGCCTGATGCCATTAGTTGCCGAGAACGGCATGGACTGGATGTACGCCAACTGCTCCACCACCGCGCAGTGCGGTGCGCTGGACTGGCGGCACAAGTTTTACGCCGCCACCCTTCCGGTGTTCGAGGAGCTGTACGGGAGCGTAGCATCCGGCGCCGAGGCTAAGCGCACCATTGAGACCTGCAGCCAGCCCGACTACCGCGAAAAGCTCAACGCCGAGCTCGCCCAGCTGCGCGAAAGCGAAATGTGGCAGGCCGGAGCGGCCGTGCGCAAGCTTAGGCCGGAGAACAGCTGATGAAATAGGGGGGGTGCTTTTGGATCGTACTTTCGTAAAAAAAAAGTGGATATGGAAAAGCGGCTAAAAAAATTGCCGACCGGCATTCAAACTTTTGAAAAAATAATTAGAGACGGGTGTATTTATGTAGATAAAACTCGGATGCTGGTTAACTTGGTTGAGAAAGGCAGCGTTTACTTCCTCGCCCGCCCGCGCAGATTTGGAAAATCGCTGACGCTCACCACGCTTGAGGCCATGTTTCTGGGCAAAAAAGAGCTCTTCAAAGGCTTGTACGCCGAGGCGTGGATGAACCGCCCCGACTTTGTGAAGTACCCG
>JAIRMD010000020.1 GCA_031258915.1 Prevotellaceae bacterium | reverse complement strand
TGCGAAATTTATTTTGCTATTCTGCAAAAAAAATCATAGCTTTGCAGCTCGTGTGCGTACACAATACTATATTGGAAAATTACGATGAATTATGACGGCAGAATTTTTAATGAAGACAGAACATGAAAAAATTTTTGGACGACAACTTCCTGCTCGAAACGGCTACCGCAGAGCGCCTTTACCACCAACATGCGGCCAAGATGCCGATAGCAGACTACCATTGCCACCTGAACCCGGAGTTCATAGCCAAGGATAGACAATTTGACAACCTTGGGCAAATTTGGCTCGAAGGCGACCACTACAAGTGGCGTGCCATGCGCACCAACGGCGTGGACGAGCGCTACTGCACGGGTAAGGATACCTCCGATTGGGAGAAGTTTGAAAAGTGGGCAGAAACAGTTCCCTACACCATGCGCAACCCCCTTTACCACTGGACGCATTTGGAGCTCAAGGCCGCCTTTGGGGTAGACAAGCTGCTAAGCCCCGGCACGGCAAAGGAAATTTTTGACGAGTGCACCGCCAAGCTGCGTACGCCCGAGTACTCAGCGCGGGGGCTGATGAAAAAATTCAACGTGAAGGTGGTTTGCACCACCGACGACCCCGTTGACAGCCTTGAGCACCACCTTGCGCTCCGGCGCGAGGGCTTTGAGGTACAGGTATTGCCCACGTGGCGCCCCGATAAGGCAATGGCGGTGGAGTCGCCCGCAGCGTTTCGCGCCTACGTGGAGCAGCTCGCGCAGGTATCGGGCGTATCGATTGGCAGGTATGCCGACTTGGTATGCGCCCTGCGCAGGCGCCACGATTTTTTTGCCCAAGCGGGCTGCAAGCTCAGCGACCACGGCATCGAAGAATTTTACGCCGCAGGCTACACGCAAAGCGAAGTGGACGCCGCATTCGGCAAGGTTTACAGCGGCAAGGAGCTTAGCGGAGAGGAGGCGCTGAAGTTCAAGTCGGCCATGCTGGTGGAGTTTGCCGTGATGGACTGGGAAAAAGGCTGGGCGCAGCAGCTCCACTACGGCGCTTTGCGCAACAATAACACCCGCTTGCTCAAGCTGCTGGGACCCGATACCGGCTTTGACTCCATCGGCGACTTTACGGTGGCAAAAAGCATGTCGATGTTCCTCAACCGGTTAGATGCGATGAATAAGCTCGCCAAAACCATTCTGTACAACCTCAATCAGCGTGATAATGATTTGGTTGCCACTATGATAGGGAACTTTCAGGACGGCTCCGTTGCCGGAAAGATGCAGCTTGGCTCGAGCTGGTGGTTTCTCGACCAAAAGGTGGGCATAGAGGCGCAGCTCAACTCGCTTTCGCTCTTGGGCCTGCTGAGCCGTTTTGTGGGGATGCTCACCGATTCGCGCAGCTTCCTGAGCTACCCGCGCCACGAGTACTTCCGCCGGATACTCTGCAACCTCATTGGCCGCGACGTAGAAAAAGGCGAGCTGCCCGAAAGCGAGCTGCCGTTTCTGGGGCAAATGGTAGAAAATATCTCGTACAACAACGCGAAAAATTATTTTGGATTTGAAATTTAGGAGGTTATGAGAATTTGAAATTTGAAATTTGAAATTTGAAATCAAGTAATGAGCAAAAAAATTGTAACTTTTGGAGAAATTATGCTGCGCTTGGCACCACCCGGCTACCTGCGCTTTAGCCAATCAAAGGAGCTTACGGCAACCTTTGGCGGCGGCGAGGCCAACGTTGCCGTATCGCTTGCCAGCTACGGCTTGGATGCCGAATTTGTTTCGCGCCTGCCGCAAAACGATATTGCCAAGTGGTGCGAAATGGAGCTTCACCGATACGGCGTGAGCACAAAAAACATGGCCTACGGCGGCGAGCGCTTGGGCGTTTACTTCCTCGAAACCGGGGCCGTGGCCCGCCCCAGCAAGGTGGTGTACGACCGCGCCCACTCCGCCATTGCCGCCATTAAACCCGGCATGATAGACTGGAAAGAGGTACTCAAGGATGCACAATGGCTTCACTGGACGGGCATCACGCCTGCCCTCTCGCAGGGCGCCGCCGATGCCTGCCTTGAGGCGATTAAAGCTGCCAACAGCTTAAATGTTACGGTTTCGGCCGACCTCAACTTTCGCAAAAACCTGTGGAAGTACGGCAAAACGGCGCCTGAGGTGATGCCCGCGCTGGTGGAGGGCTGCGATGTGATTCTGGGCAACGAGGAGGATGCCGAAATAGTATTTGGGATAAAGCCCGAAGGCTTTGACGCAACCCAAACCGGAGGGCACGTGGATGCAAAGGCGTTCCGGTCGGTGTGCGAGCAGCTCATGAAAAAGTTTCCGCGCGCCAAAAAGGTTATCATCACGCTGCGCGGCTCCATCAACGCCAACCACAACACGTGGGCGGGGGTGCTGTTCAACGGCGAGCAGCTCTACCTCTCGCCCACGTACAATATTACCCACATCGTCGACCGCGTGGGCGGCGGCGATTCGTTCATGGGAGGCCTCATCTACGGGCTTCTGTCGTACACCGGCGACGACCAAAAAGCGCTCAACTTTGCTGCGGCGGCCTCATGCCTCAAGCACACCATCTACGGCGACTTCAACCAAGTTACGGTGGCCGAAGTGGAGAAGCTCATGAGCGGGGACGCATCAGGGCGAGTTTCCCGTTAGCGCTAAGAGCTGAAGCATAGCAAACTGTAAATTAACTATTCATGTCACGATTCAAAAAATTCCAAACCCTTGCCGTCATTGCTACAACCGGCATGGTGCCGGTGTTCTACCATAAAAATGCTGAGGCTGCAAAGCAAGCTATCAGGGCGTGCTACGAAGGTGGCGTGCGCGCCTTTGAGTTTGCCAACCGCGGCGACTTTGCGCACGAAATCTTTGGGGAGCTGGTAAAGTATGCAGCGGCAGAATGCCCCGACTTGATTTTGGGCGTTGGCTCTATCGTCGATCCGGCTACGGCGGCGCTGTACCTGCAGCTTGGCGCTAACTTTGTTGTGGGGCCTTTGTTCAACCCCGAAGTCGCAAAGGTTTGCAACCGCCGCCTGATACCCTACACCCCCGGCTGCGGCTCGGTTTCCGAAGTCGGGTTAGCGCAGGAGGCCGGATGCGACCTGTGCAAGGTTTTTCCCGGAGACGTGCTGGGGCCTAACTTTGTGAAAAGCCTGAAAGCGCCCATGCCTTGGTCTATGCTGATGGTAACAGGTGGCGTAAAGCCAGAAGAGGCAAACCTGAAGGCTTGGTTCGATGCCGGCGTAACCTGCGTTGGCATGGGCGGCAACCTTTTCCCGCCCGAAGCTATCAAAGCGCAGGATTGGGCAGCTATAACCACAAAATGCAAGGAGGCCTTTGGGTATATTGCAGCGGCTCGCAAAAAGTAAATTTTGGACGGTGTATTTCGTCCTGAAAGGGCGCGATTTTCATAGCTTGCAGGTTGACTATTTTAAAATGCTAAACAACTAATAATCATGCTTACATCAACAGACACGCTGGGCAGAAAAACAAATTACAGGTGGGTAATTTGCGCCATGCTCTTCTTTGCCACCACCGTCAACTACCTCGACCGTCAGGTTTTGTCGCTGACGTGGCCTAATTTTATCGGGCCGGAGTTTGGCTGGACAAACGACAACTACGGCAGCATCACGGCGTGGTTCTCCATCCTCTACGCGGTTTGCATGCTCTTTGCCGGACGATTTGTGGACTGGGTGGATACCAAAAAGGGATTTTTGTGGGCTATTGGCGTCTGGTCGGTCGGCGCCTGCCTTCACGCGCTCTGCGGCATTGCCACTTCGGGGATAGCTGCCGGCGAATGGCTGGTTGGCTTTGAGGGCGCCAGGGAGGCCATCGCAAAGGTTGACAGCGCTGGACTGGTGGTATCGGTCAGCGTAACGCTGTTCATTTTTGCCCGCTTTGTGCTGGCGCTCGGCGAGGCCGGCAACTTTCCGGCAGCCATTAAAGCTACAGCCGAGTATTTTCCCAAAAAAGACCGCGCCTTTTCTACGAGCATTTTCAACTCCGGCGCTACGATAGGCGCTATGGTTGCGCCCGCCTGCATCCTCTACATTGCCGAAGCGCTGGGCTGGGAGAGCGCGTTTGTCATCATAGGTGCGCTGGGCTTTATTTGGATGGGCTTTTGGGTGTTCATCTACAAAAAGCCGGAGGTTCACCGCAGGGTAAGCAAGGCAGAGCTGGCGTACATTCAGCAGGACAGGCTTGGCGAGAACGTTGCCGAAAAGAAAGCGCAGGAGAAGAAGCTCTCGTTCCTCAAATGCTTTCAGTTCAAGCAAACGTGGGCATTTGCCTTCGGCAAATTTATGACCGACGGCGTGTGGTGGTTTTACCTGTTCTGGATGCCGAAGTACTTACAGTCGGTATTTCACATAGAGGGAACCGCTCAGGTGCTGCCGCTTACCGTGCTCTACACCATTGTAATGGTTTCCATCTTTGGCGGTTGGCTACCTTCCTACTTTGTTGACAAAAAGAAGATGACCCCCTACGACGGGCGTATGCGCGCCATGCTGATTTTTGCATTTTTTCCGCTTTTGGCGCTTTTTGCGCAGCCGCTGGGAGATTACTCGTACTGGCTGCCCGTCATCATTATTGGCATTGCCGGCGCAGCGCATCAGGCGTGGTCGGCCAACATATTCTCTACCATAGGCGACATGTTCCCCAAAACAGCCATTGCCACCATCACCGGCATTGGCGGCATGGCCGGCGGGGTAGGGTCTTTCATCATCCAAAAGGGCGCGGGCAAGCTCTTTGACTACGCCGGCCAAACCCGCATGACATTCTTGAACTTTGAGGGAGAATCGGCGGGCTACTTCATCGTATTCATCGTGTGCGCCGTAGCTTACCTGATAGGGTGGACGGTGATGAAAGCGCTCGTGCCCAGGTACCGGCCGATTTAGCGGCGTGCGCAGCTGGTGAGCATGATGCAGCTCGGGGTATGCACCCGCGTAGGCGCAGGTTAGCAGATGCGCGAAACTACCATGTAGAACAGCGCGGCCAGCAGGGCGCTTACGGGGATGGTGAGTATCCACGCCCACAGCAGGTTGACGGTTACGCCCCAGCGCACGGCCGACAGCCTTTTTACCGCCCCCACCCCGATGATGCTGCCCGTAATCACGTGAGTGGTGCTCACCGGTACGTGCAGAATCTCGGTAATAAACAGGGTGATTGCTCCTGCTGTTTGCGCACAGAATCCTTCTACCGGCGTAATTTTTGTAATCCGGTTGCCCATGGTCTTCATTATCTTCCAGCCGCCGCTCACCGTTCCCAGGGCAATGGCGGTGAAGCATCCTACGGGTATCCAGTCGTGCATGTCGGCAATGGAGTTCATTCGCATCCATTCGGGCAGCGGCTGTGCGCTGCTGCTGCTTGCAATCAGCGCGGCCGCTATAATCCCCATAACCTTTTGCGAGTCGTTCAGCCCGTGCCCAATGCTGAGCGCGGCGGAGGAGAATAGCTGAATCCGCTTAAACCACCGCTCGGCTTTTGAGGGCTTGGCTTTTTTTATCAGGTGAAAAGTTACTAGGGTGATCATGTTACCGCCAACCATACCGACGAGCGGCGCTACCACAATAAACAGCGCGATGACGCCGATGACCCCCGCGTGCACCGCCTCGAACCCTGACGCCGCAACGCCGGCGCCGGCAAACCCGCCAATCAGCGTGTGCGAGGAGGAGGAGGGAATGCCCAGCCACCAGGTGATAAGGTTCCAAATAATGGCGGCGATTAGCCCTGCGATGATGACGTGCGAGGGGCTGCTGATGAAGCTCATGTCAACGGTTTTGGACACGGTGTCGGCAATGCCGAATCCTCCGATGATAAACTTGGCAATAAAGTAGGCCACAAAGTTGAACATTGCCGCCCATATTACCGCCTGCGTTGGCGTCAGCACCTTTGAGGAAACGACCGTGGCAATAGAGTTTGCAGCATCGTGAAACCCATTGATATAGTCGAAAATAAGAGCAAGCGCTATGATTACGATTAGTATGGTCATGATGCCGTTTTTAGGGTTTCGCTACGTATATTTTACGATAATAGTTTTGATAATTTTCCCCACATCGTCGGCCTTGTCGGTTGCCCGCTCCAGCTCCTGCATAATTTCTTTCAGCTTGATGAGGAGTATTCCATCCTTTTCGTCCTTAAAAAGATCGGTAATAAAGTGCTCGTAGAGGTCGTCGGCCTGATTCTCTATGCTGTGCAGCTGCGCGCATATTTCCCTCACCGCCTTTGGGCTTTTCTTCATGGCATCAAGCTCACCCACAGCCGTTTGGATGAGTTGGCACCCCTGCCTGAGCAGCGCGGCCAGCTGAACGGACTGCTGCGGAAGGCTGTCGGGCTGGTACATGGCGATGCGCTTTGCTGCGCTGTGCATACCGTCGAGCACATCGTCCAGCTTCTCACCCAAGGCATTAATATCTTCCCTGTCGAACGGGGTGATAAACGTATTGTTCAGCTCGTCGAATAGCGTAACAAGCATCCGGTCGCCCTTTGTCTCCAGCGCCTTGATGTGCTTGCGGAAGTCCTCGCGAACGTCCTTATCGTCCGACTGTGTCAGGTTTATTAGCAAATCCGAACAGGCAAAAATATTGTCGGACATACTCCTCAGAATAGGGTAGAACTTGTTCTCTTTGGGCACTACCTTGCTGAAAAAAGTGTTTAGCTTCATGATGAATTAAATTGTTTTTCTCAATAGCGCCACAAAGATAAATAATATTCCTTATTATCGCATCGGCAAAAAGAAAAAAGCGTATTCTTGAACGGCTAATCAGCAGGTCGCGAAATATAGCTTGGGGCAAAGAAATTTTCTTCCTAAATTTGCGCAACCAAAGCTGCACTCAGCAGCAGAGTTTACATTACAATTTTTTTCACAGCTAATAAAAACAACATGAAGCGCCTACCCTTTTTTACCGCCTCCCTGCTGCTCCCCATTTGCGTTGGCTGCCAGTGCGAACGCTCCAAGCTGGCAAAAATTGACCTGACCGTTGAGGTGCAGCGGTTTGATCAGGAGCTGCTAAACCTTAACCCCGACAGCCTTTGGCTGCAAGCGCCGGCCATGCAGCAGAAGTACGGCGATTTTTTTACCTACTACTGCAAAGGCATCATTGACGTAGGAGAGCCGCAGGATTCTGGCTTCTTTGGCTACCTTGCCGACTTTTTGCGCGACGACATCGTGCGCGAATCTTACAGGGAAGCGCAGCGCCTTTTCCCCAACAGCAAGGCGCTAAACGCTAAGCTGACCGATGCCTTCAAGCGCTACAAGCTACACTTCCCCGATGCCAAAATCCCCAGCGTAATCGCCTACGTTTCGGGGTTTAACCAATCCATCCTGCTGGCCGAAGGCGTTGTAGGTGTTGGGCTGGACAAGTACTTGGGGGCAGACTACCCGCTGTACTCCCAGCTGGGCTTTTACAAGTACATGGTGCGCAAGATGTACCCCTCCAAAATCCCCGCCGACATCATGGATGCGCTGGCGGAAGGGTTGTTCCCCTACTACGCCCGGCAGGATGAGCTGCTGGGGCGCATGATTTGGGAGGGCAAGCGGCTTTACTTCGCCAAGCAAATGCTGCCCGCCGAGCCGGACTCGGCTATCTTTGGCTTTACCAAAAAGGGGCT
>JAIRMD010000174.1 GCA_031258915.1 Prevotellaceae bacterium | reverse complement strand
AACCAACGAAAAATACGGCGGGCTGGTCTGCGAAAACTACGGCGACTACAGCCCGAATGACCTGAAAACCCTCCTGCGCTCAAGCCTCAACGAGCTTTACGCAAACGGATTTGAAGAGGGCTACAGGCTGGAAGACATCAAGTACCTCTACGAAACCATTACGCCGCAAAAAAAGTACGGAACGGCGCTCGTATCGCTATGCTTTATATCGTACTACTATCCGGTTGTAGAGGTATAAAATTTGAAATTTAAAATTTAAAATCTGAAATCTGAAATCTGAAATCTGAAATCCGAATGTCCGAACAACAGACCAAAAAGTCGCTGCTCAGCGAAGTAGTGCAGCACGTAGATATAAAAAAAATTAATAGCGCTGAAATCGTTGACGCGATGCGCCGCATGTCGTTTGCCGCTCGCGAAACCGCCCGCGCCGCCGACATTCTGCAAATGATGATAAAAGATGCCTCGTGCAGCAACATCCTCACGCTCGCGGGCAGCACCAGCGCCGGCGGGTGCATGCAAGTGTACGTCGATATGGTGGCGTGCAACATGGTAGATGCTGTGGTGGCTACCGGCGCCTCCGTCATTGACATGGATTTTTTTGAGGCGCTCGGCTACCGGCACTACAGGGGAACGCAGCACGCAGACGACGCAACGCTGCGCAGCCTCTACATCGACCGCATTTACGACACCTACATCGACGAGGAGGAGCTGCAGGCGTGCGACGCCGCGATTAAGGCAATAGCCGACACGCTTGAGCCGCGCCCCTACTCGTCGCGCGAGTTTACTGGCGAAATAGGCAAATGGCTTGCCAAAAATGCGAAGAAAAAAGAATCGCTCATCCAAACCTGCTACGAAAAAAGCGTGCCTATCTTTGTGCCGGCGTTCTCCGATTGCAGCGCGGGCTTTGGCCTGGTGATGCACCAAGCGGAGCGGATAAAGCAAGGGCTGCCCTACGTTACCATTGACTCTGTGGCCGACTTTCGCGAGCTGACGGACGTTAAGATTGCCGCCAAGGTAACGGGGCTGTTCATGGTTGGCGGAGGCGCACCCAAAAATTTTGCGCAGGACACGGTGGTTTGCGCCGAATGCTTAGGCAAGAATGTTCCCATGCACAAGTACGCTGTTCAAATCACCGTAGCCGACGTGCGCGACGGCGCCTGCTCCAGCTCTACGCTCAAGGAGGCCAGCAGCTGGGGAAAAGTTGACACCGCTTACGAGCAAATGGTGTACGCCGAAGCTACCACCGTAGCGCCGCTCATAGCCAGCTACGCCTACCATAAGGGCGACTGGAAAAAGCGCACGCCAAAAAATTATGCTACGCTATTTGTTGCTAAATAAAAAAATAATCCTCATATTTACACGGCGAATTTAATGTACCAATAATTTTTAACAACACTTACCATGAACAGAAAATTTATAAACCTCGCAGCCATAGCAGCAGTAAGCGTAGGCGTATGCTCGTGTGGCGGCAACAAAACAAGCAACAAAATGAGAATTACAAAAGAGTCATTTGGCATGCACGACGGTCGGAAAGTTGACCGCTACACCCTCGCCAACGGTCAGGGGGTAACACTGAAAATAGCCACCTACGGCGGCGCTATCACGGAGCTGTGGACACCCGACAAAGAGGGCGTATCCGGCAACATCACGCTTGGCTTTCCGTCGCTCGACGGCTACCGCAGCGAGGAGTTCCTCAAGTCGGGGCCTTACTTTGGTGCCCTGATTGGCCGCTACGGAAACCGCATCGGCAGCGCAAAGTTTACGCTCGGCGGGGTGGAGTATGCGCTTGCCGCCAACAACGGCGCTAACCACCTGCACGGCGGCTTGCAGGGCTTTGACAAGGCCGTGTGGGACGCTACGGAGCTGCTCGAAAAAGATACGGTAGGCCTTATCCTGAATTACCTGAGCAAGGACGGCGAAGAAGGCTACCCGGGCAACCTGAACGTAGAGGTTACCTACCGGCTAACGAAAAACAACGAGCTGAAGATAAGCTACAGGGCAACCACCGACAAGCTCACGCACTGCAACCTCACCAACCACGCCTACTTCAACCTGTCGGCGGGTAAAGCCTCCGACGTGCTGGGGCACGAGCTCTCCATTCTGGCGGACAAATACACGGCGGTAGATGCAGGCCTTATTCCCGTTGGGCTGCCGGTGGAGGTTGAGGGAACGCCCTTTGACTTCCGCACGCCGCGCACCATTGGCGAGCGCATCAACGACGACAACGAGCAGCTGAAGAACGGCGGCGGCTACGACCACAACTTTGTGCTCAACTCCGGCGGCGGCACGCTTAGCTTAGCGGCAACGGTCTATGAGCCGCTCAGCGGACGAACGATGGAGGTTTACACCACCGAGCCGGGCGTGCAATTCTACGCCGGCAACTTTTTGGACGGCACCCTTGTGGGCGTAGGCGATGTGCAGTACGGCAAGCGCTCCGGCTTTTGCCTCGAAACGCAGCACTTCCCCGACACCCCCAACCGCCCCGATTTCCCAAGCACGGAGCTGCAGCCGGGGCAAACCTACGCAAGCGAAACTGTTTACAAGTTCTCTACCAAATAACCTCCCCAAAGTAAAAAAAATATTGTACCATGAATTGGAACTCACATCAATTTGAAGCCCTTGACTGGGGCATTATAGCTGCTGGGGTAGTACTTATCGCGTGGCTTGTATGGCGATCCATCCAAAAGCAGAAGCGGCTTCAGGGAGGCGAATCCAGCCGCGCCTACTTCTTAGGCGGCGAGCCTTGGTACGTAATGGGCGCCGCTATTTTTGCCGCCAACATCGGCTCGGAGCACCTTGTGGGGCTTGCCGGTGCCGGCGCCGAAACCGGCATGGGAATGGCGCACTGGGAAATGCAGGGCTGGATGATTTTGGTTTTGGGGTGGCTTTTTGTGCCTTTCTACAAGCATAGCGGCGTGTTTACCATGCCCGAATTTCTGAACCGCCGCTACACCCGCAATACAAGCTCATGGCTGTCCATCATTACGCTTATTTCGTATGTGCTGACAAAGGTGAGTGTTACTGCATTTACCGGCGGCATTTTCATGGAAAGCTTGCTTGGCCTGCCGTTCTGGTACGGCGCAATCGGCTTGGTGCTGCTAACCGGCGCGTTTACCGTCTTCGGGGGAATGAAGGGCGTAATGACGCTTTCTAAAATTCAAACGCCTATCCTCATCATAGGCTCTTTCCTTGTGCTGTTTTTGGGCTTGTCGGCTTTAGGCGGAGGCTCTGTTGCCCAAGGCTGGACGAACATGCTCGACCACGCCCGGCAAATGAACGAAGGTTTTGGCGCAAACCACCTGATGCACTTTGATAAAAGCGACCCGCTGTACGACAAATTTCCCGGCGTGTGGGTGTTTATTGGCGCTTCCATCATCGGGTTCTGGTACTGGTGCACCGACCAGCATATTGTACAGCGCGTGCTTGGCGGAAAGAATATAAAGGAGATGCGCAAAGGAACTATTCTTTCGGGATACCTTAAAATACTGCCGGTGTTTATGTTCCTTATTCCCGGAATGGTTGCCGCAGCGCTGGCCGCCAGCCCCGAATCGGGCTTTGTACTGGGCGCTACCGACGAGGCCTTTGGCGCTATGGTCAAATTTGTGCTGCCCGTAGGGGTAAAAGGAATTGTTACCATCGGGTTTATCTGTGCGCTTGTGGCTTCGCTTGCAGCATTCTTTAATTCTTGCGCAACGCTTTATACCGTCGATTTCTATAAGCCTAAACACCCCGATGCAGGCGATAAAAAATTGGTATGGATAGGGCGCGCAGCAACGTGGGTGGTGGTTGCGCTGGGGCTTATTTGGATTCCCATCATGATGGGGCTTGGCAGCCTGTACAACTACCTGCAGGAAGTGCAATCGCTCCTTGCGCCTGCTATTGTTGCCGTTTTCCTGCTGGGCATTTTCTCAAAGAAAATAACGCCAAAGGCGGGGGAGACCGGCCTCATCGTTGGCTTTGTTATCGGAATGGTACGCTTGGTTTGCAACATATTTGCCGGAGAGCTGAGCGCCGTAGAGGGGCTTGGCGGGCTTAGCTGGTTTTGGAGCACCAACTGGCTGGTATTTGAGGTATTCCTGCTGCTGTTTATCGTGCTGCTGATGATCGCTACCAGCTTCTTTACCTCACAGGCAAGCGAAGAGAAGCTCAAGGGCATTACCTTCGCTACGCAAAGCGCCGCGCAAAAAACCGAAACCCGCGCAAGCTGGAGCTGGGTGGATGTGGTTGCCTCGGCAGGAGTAGTCGTAATTTGCGCAGCATTCTATGCGTATTTTTGGTAAAAGGCATGATTTTTAAATTCAACAAACCATTAAGCCTATTTTTTTAACTATTTAATTATTATTTATTTACTATGAGTAAGCAAAAAAAACAGGGCAACATTGTTGCCATCATCATGATGATCTTCCTATTTGGAATGATCTCATTTATTACCAACCTTGCATCGCCAATGGGGGATGTGCTGAAAAACCAGTTCGCCGTGCCCAACTGGATGGGGACGCTGGGCGTATTTGCCAACTTTATTGCCTACGCCATAATGGGTGTGCCGGCAGGCCTCCTGCTTCAGCGGCAGGGCTACAAAAGGACGGCGCTGATAGCCATCGCCGTGGGCTTTGTTGGCGTGGGTATACAGACGCTCTCGGGGGTTATCGACAACGCCTCCGCAATGGGCGTTTACCTACTCGGAGCATTTGTGGCAGGCTTCTCCATGTGCTTGCTCAACACCGTTGTCAACCCCATGCTCAATACGCTTGGCGGCGGCGGTAACCGCGGCAACCAGCTGATACAGGTGGGAGGTACGTTCAACTCCCTGTGCGGAACAACGGTCATCATCCTTACGGGAATTTTGCTGCCCAGCATTAGCGAGGCAAAAATTGAGCACGTATTCCCGCTCATGTTCTCCGCCTTAGCCGTTTTTGCGGTAGCGTTTATTGCCATTGCCATAGCCTCTATTCCGGAAAAGGAAAAACCGGCCGGCGCCGCTGCGGGCGAAAAATCGAAGTATGGGCCGCTTTCGTTCCGCCACTTCGTGCTTGGCGCGGTGGCTATCTTTGTGTACGTAGGCATCGAAGTCGGTATTCCCAACATTCTAAACAAGTGGCTGCAAAACCCCGATCTGGATGTGCTCAAGCTTGCCAGCGGCAACGCCGAGTCAATAGCAGGCTCTGTAGCCGGCACCTACTGGCTGCTGATGCTCGTTGGCCGCTTGGTTGGCGCCTCGATAGCGAGCAAGGTTTCCTCTAAGCTGATGATGGTTGGCGTTTCTGCCTTAGGGCTGGTGCTTGTTGTAACCTCCATTCTCTGCCCCACAACCAGCTTCGTAAACCTCCCCGTGTTTAAAAACGCGCCGGATGCCCTTTTTGGGTTAGCAAACGTACCCGTTAGCGCGGCGCTGCTTGTGCTCTGCGGCCTGTGCACTTCTATCATGTGGGGGGGGATTTTTAACCTCGCCGTTGAAGGGCTTGGAAAGTACACCGAAAAAGCATCGGGATACTTCATGGTGCTGGTATGCGGCGGCGGAATACTCCCGCTGTTCCAAAACTACGTAGTGGACATATCGGGAGACTACCTCACAAGCTACTGGGTAATTGTTGCTGCCCTCATTTACCTGCTCTACTATGCGCTGGCAGGATGCAAGAACGTCAACAAAAACATTGCCGTTGGGTAAAAGATTTTTACGCAAACTATTTAAAATCTGTATAACATGGACATAGCAAAAATCACCACAAAATTCCGGGAGCTGTACGGCGCAGAAAGCGCCGTATATGCCTCACCCGGGCGCATCAACCTGATTGGCGAGCATACCGACTACAACGGCGGCTTCGTGCTGCCCGGCGCCATAGACAAGGCCATCTACTGCGCCATCAAGCCAAACGGTACGGCCAAAGTTCGCGCCTACGCTCCCGACGAAAATCCGCAGCAGGTGTCGCTAAGCAGCGAGTTTGGCCTGAAGGAAGCGGACAAGCCAAAGGACAGGTGGGCGCAGTACATCTTTGGCGTGTGCAGGGAGCTGATAAAAAAGGGGGCTGAAATTCCCGGGTTCGACATCCTGATTTCCGGCGATGTTCCGCTCGGCGCAGGCATGTCGTCGTCGGCTGCGCTGGAGAGCTGCGTCGGCTTTGCGCTGAACGACACCTTCAAGCTCAGCTTCGACCGCCTGCAGCTCGCGCTGGCAGGTCAGGCTACCGAGCACAACTACGTGGGCGTGAAGTGCGGCATCATGGACCAGTTCGCCTCCTGCTTCGGAAAGGAAGGCTCGCTCATCCGCTTAGACTGCCGCTCGCTGGAGTACGAGTACTTCCCGTTTGACCCGAAGGGGTACAGGCTGACGCTCATCAACACCTGCGTAGCGCACATGCTCGGAGGCGAGTACAACGAGCGGCGCGAATCGTGCGAAAGGGTGGTGGCCGCCATCGCCAAAAAACACCCCAAGGTGGCGCTGCTCCGCGACGCCAGCCTCGACATGCTGAAAGAAGTGGCAAGCCAAGTGAGCGCCGTTGACTACATTCGCGCCGAGTTTGTTGTTGAGGAAATTCAGCGGCTGCTCGACACCTGCGAGCTGCTGAAAAAGGGCGACTACGAAGCCGCCGGGCGCAAAATGTACGAAACGCACACCGGCTTGAGCCTGAAGTACACCGTCAGCTG
>JAIRMD010000254.1 GCA_031258915.1 Prevotellaceae bacterium | reverse complement strand
GAATTTGCGCTGCTAATCAATAGCGGAGCAGTACCGGTATTCGAGAAGTGGAACTCGTAGGTACCATTTCCGTTGTACTCAACAGCGCCAAAATCGTGCACTGTCTTTTCAAAAGAGATTTCAGCATAAGGAGCCTCTGCCGGGGTTTCTGCTTGCTGCGCAAAGCCGGCAAAAGCGAGCGCCACAGCCAGCATTGCTGATAAAGAAAACTTTTTCATCTTGTCTAAATAATTAATGGTTAATGGTTAATGTTATGTTCGTGTTGCTGTGTTTCGGGGTGTACTTGGCTGAAAATAACGCATAGCATAGTATATCTTCCAAGTCGTTCATGTAAACATCTTTGTAGCGCACTTTTTTATCCTCGTCCAGCACGTAAAGCTGCGGTACGCCTCCGCTAAAGCGGCTGTCTGCTGCTATTTCCTCGCCTTTTTCATTCTATTTGTGGGAGCAAATTTAGGTATAAAAGGATTAGCATTGTACTCCTGTTGTGATTTTTTAACAACCAGCTGTGCCCCATAGCAATGCTGCAAAGCATCAACACTATCAGAAGTCGGGTTCATTCGCAATGACGAAAAATTGAAGCACCTCTACCAAACGATTATAGGGAGCTAAAACTTAAATTCGGCCAGCCTGCTGGAGGCCAGCATCACCTGATTTTGGTTGGCAAAGGCGCTCAACCTTACGTAGCCTTCGCCGCTCGGCCCAAAGCGCTCTCCGGGTGAGGAAAGTATGTGGCAGTCGCTAAAGAGCTTTTCAAAAAACTTCCACGACGAATTCCATGGCGAGCGCACCCAGATGTACGGCGCGTTGACCCCGCCGCTGTACTTCAGGCCTGCGGCGTCCAGCGCCGCGCGAAGCATCGATGCGTTGGTCATGTAGTAGTCTACGTTTTGCTTCACCTCCTTTTTGCCTTGCTCCGAGTAGAGCGCCTCCGCCGCCCGCTGTATGATGTACGAGGGCGCGTTGTTCTTTATGGTTTGCCGCCGCTGCCACAGGTCGTTGAGGAAGATGTTCCGTCCGCTGTAGATAGAGTAGCCCTTCACCTCCTTCGGGATAACGGTGTACCCGCAGTGCAGTCCGGTAAAGCCTGCCGACTTAGAGAAGCTCCGGAACTCAATGGCCACCTTTCGCGCGCTCTTTATCTCGTAAATGCTGTGGGGCGCATCGGGGTCGGAAATAAAAGCTTCGTAGGTAGCATCAAAAAGCACCAGCACCTTGTTTTCGATGGCGTAGCTCACCCACTGCGCAAGCTCGCTTTTGGTGAGCGTTACCCCCGTCGGGTCGTTGGGGTAGTTCAGGAAAATGACGTCGGGGCGCTCGGTGGGCAGCTCCGGAATAAAATTTTTTTCGCGCGTGGCGGTAAGGTAAACTATGTTGCTCCAGTGCTTGTCCTTCTCCAGAATTCCAGCCCTGTAGCCCACCACGTTCGATTCTATGTAGGTTTGAAATATCGGGTCGAGCACCCCGATGCGGTTATCCTTGCAGAGAATATCGCCTATGCTTGCCACGTCCTGCTTTGTTCCCTCGTTCACAAACACCTCGTCTGCCGCCATTTTTATGCCCCTACTCCTAAAATCTCCCCGCACAATGGCATCTATCAAAAACGGGTATCCCCTGATGGGGCCGCGCCCCTTGAAGGTGCTATCCTTGCTCATTTCGTGCACGCTGGCCAGCATAGCATCGATAACGCTCGGCATGAGCGGAAGGGTAACATCTCCGCTGTCAAGCCGGATAAACTCAGCTTTCGGGTTGAGGAGGGCAAATACTTTTACCCTTTTCTCTATCTCCTGCTCAACAGCATCCTGAGATACTTTTAGGAATTGAGAATTTATTAATGCCATAGCTTTGGTTTTTGGTTACAGTAGAACCCGCAGGTGCCTGCGCCGTCAGCATCCTACCCTCACCGCCTTATGCACGCCTTTTGTGCTGCGCAGGTGGTAAATGAGGGTGTCGAGCTGCTTGACGTTTTTTACGAACACGCGCATTTGCCCTTCGAGCATTCCCCTGCTTTGCGTAAGCTGCACGGAGCGGACTGCCCCCGCCGCGTAAGTGTCGACCACCTCGCCCAGCTTTTGCTGCAGGCCGATTTCGTTGGCTGCCGATACTTTTATCACCGCCTGAAATGAGCTGGAGTCAGCCTGCTGCCGCCACTTTGCGGGGATAACGCGGTAGGCGTACTGGTTGAGCAGCCGCGCGGCGTTGGGGCAGGTGGTGCGGTGAATGGTAACGCCGCTTCCCACGGTTACAAAGCCAAAAACGTCGTCGCCGTATATGGGGTTGCAGCACTTGCCCAGCTTGTACTCCACGCTGCTCAGCTGCTCGCTTACCACAATGTAGTCGCTCGGTGAGCTTGGCTTGGCGGGCGCTTTTTGCACTGCCCGCTTTGCCGCCTGCTCTTTTTCGCCGGCCGCGTGCTTTTGCAGCACATCGTGCACCAGCGCAAAGTCGAGTTCTTCGAGCGCCAGCTTAACGAAGAGCTCGGCAGCGGTTTTTATTTTAAAATGCTTTACGAGCAGCGCCACCGCGTCGAGGTGCGCGCCCAGCTTCCAGTTTTTGAGCTTACGCTCCAGGGCTTCCCGCCCGATGGCGGCCACCTTCGACTCATCTTCGCGCAGCTTTTGCCGTATTCTGTTTTTGGCCTTCGCGGTAACCACGTACTCCAGCCAGTCGAGGGTAGGCGACTGGTTTTTTCCGGTTAGCACGTCCACCACGTCGCCGGTTTGCAGCGCCTCGCGGATGGAGACGTGCTTTCCGTTGCGGATGGCTCCCGTGCAGCGGCAGCCCAAGGTGCTGTGGATGTCGAAAGCAAAGTCGAGCACCGTAGCGCCAACCTTGAGCTGGCGCAAATCGCCCGCTGGGGTGAAAACAAATATTTCGCTTGGCGTGAAGGTCATGTCGTAATCCACCTCGCTGCCGGCGGTTTTGAGGGAATTGCGCATGTGCGCCAGCCAGCTCTCCACGCCGCCGCGGTCTTGCTGCACGCCCTTGTAGCGCCAGTGCGCCGCCATGCCGTGCTCGGCGTTGTCGTCCATGCGGCGGGTGCGGATTTGCACCTCCACGTCCTGTCCTGCGGCGACCTTTACGGTGGCGTGCAGGCTCTCGTAGCCGTTTTCTTTCGGCTTGGTTACCCAGTCGCGCAGCCGCTTGAGGTCAGGCTCGTAGCGCGATGTAATGGTGGAGTACACGTCCCAGCAGGCCGCCACCTCACCCTGACGGCTCTCAAACGGGGTGTCGAGTACGATGCGAATGGCAAAAACATCGTACACGCCCTCAAACGGCACGCCCTGCTTCTGCATTTTAGCCCAAATGGAGTAGGCGGACTTTGTACGGTACTTCAAATCAAAGGTGTAGCCTTTTCTTTGCAGCTCGCTTCGCAGGGGGGCAATAAAATCCTCGACCAGCAGGCTGCGTGCTTTTTCGCTCAACTTGAGCTTGGTGTTGATGTCGCGGTACACGACAGGCTCGGTGTAGCGCAGCGACAAATCTTCGAGCTCGGACTTGAGGTTGTAGAGCCCCAGCTTGTGCGCCAGCGGAGCAAAGAGCAGCAGCGTTTCGGCAGACTTTTTCGCGTGCTTTGACTTTGGGAAGAACGAGAGCGAGCGCATCACCTCCAGCCTGTCCGCCAGCTTGATGACAATCACCTGCGGGTTGGTTGAGTAGCTGACGATGAGCTTACGAAAAGCCTCAGCCTGCAGGGCGGTTGTTTTGAGGTCGAGGCGAGAGATTTTGTTCAGCCCGGCCACCACCGAAGCAATCTCTTTGCCGAAGGTGCGCTGCAGCTCGGCAGCGTCAACGGGGAGCACGCAGTCGGCCTCGTGCAGCAGCGCTGCAGCGGTAGCCTGAGCGCCCAGCCCAACCTCTCCGGCAACGATTAGCGCCACATCAAGCGCATGGAAGATAAAAGGGTCGCCGTTTTCGCGCACCCGCCCATTGAGTGCCTGCGCAGCCCGCTCGTAGGCGCTACGCAAGCCCGACTTCTCAAGCTCCTGCGGCAAAAAAAGAGCTGACAAGGTTGTAAATTTTTGCTCTACGCTCCGGGTCATAGAATAGTAGGAGTTTAGGAGTATAGAAGAAGCTGAAATTCTACTTTTTTTCCAGCGCTATATCCAGTACGTCTTTTATTACGTCTACGTAAGTAAAGTTAAGCCCTTGCAGGTACTCCTTCTTTATTTCGTCAATATCCTTTTTATTTTCGGCGGGCAGCAGAATGTCGGCGATGCCGGCGCGCTTGGCGGCCAGTATTTTTTCCTTTATACCGCCCACGGGCAGCACCTTGCCGCGCAGGGTAGCCTCTCCCGTCATGGCCAGCCCGCTGCGCACCTTACGCCCCGAAAATACCGACGCTATTGCCGTTACCATTGTAACCCCTGCCGAGGGGCCGTCTTTGGGTATAGCGCCTTCGGGGACGTGGATATGCAGATTGTTTGCCGCAAATATTTTCGGATCAATTTGCAGGAAGTCGGCCTGCGCGCGCACGTACTCCAGCGCTATGGCGGCGCTCTCCTTCATCACATCGCCCAAGCTGCCGGTGGTAGCGATGGCACCCTTTCCCTTGCTGATGCTTGCCTCAATAAAAAGAATTTCGCCGCCGTTTGGCGTCCACGCTAAGCCTGTAGCCACGCCCGTGAATGCGTTTTTCAAGGCTCTGTCTTTCAAAAATTTAGTAGCGCCCAAGGCCTCGCGCAGCGCTTGCTCGGTAAGCATGGGCGCATACTCTTTGCCCGATGCAATGAGCCGCGCCGTATGCCGGATAATTTTGGCCAGCTGCTTTTCCACGCCCCTCACCCCCGATTCGCGCGTGTAGTCTTCGATGGTGGTTGCTATCAGCTCGTCGGAGATTACCAGCTGCGATGGCTTCACCCCGTGGTCTTCCAGCAGGCGCGGCAGCAGGTGTCGCTTCACTATTTCCAGCTTTTCCTCCTGCGTGTAGCCGCTCACGCTTATCATCTCCATGCGGTCGCGCAGCGCAGGGTGGATGGTGGCAACGTTGTTGGCAGTAGTGATGAACAGCACGCGCGATAAGTCGTAATCCATCTCCAGAAAGTTGTCGTAAAAGGTAGCATTTTGCTCTGGGTCGAGCACCTCCAGCAGGGCGCTTGAGGGGTCGCCGCGAAAATCGTTGCCTACCTTATCTACCTCATCGAGGATAATAACAGGGTTTCCCTTTTTGCACTTCTTGATGGTTTGGAGTATTCGCCCCGGCATAGCGCCAATGTATGTTTTTCGGTGCCCGCGAATTTCGGCCTCGTCGTGCAGCCCGCCCAGCGAGATGCGGCCAAACTCCCGCCCCATAGCCCTTGCCACCGACTTTCCGAGCGAGGTTTTCCCTACTCCCGGAGGCCCGTACAGGCAAAGTATCGGCGATTTCAGGTTGCCCTTGAGCTTAATCACAGCGAGGTGCTCAAGCATACGCTCCTTTACCTCCTCCAAGCCGTAGTGATCTTCGTCGAGCACCTTTTGCGCCTCGCTCAGGTCCAGCTTGTCCTCGCTGTACTCGCCCCAGGGCAAGTCCACCAGCGTCTGCAGGTAGTTGAGCTGCATCGGGTAGTCGCCGCTGTGCGGCATCATTTTTTCGGTTTTGAGAGCCTCGCGCTCAAACACCGCAGCAACCTCGTCGCTCCACTTTTTTGTTGTCGCCTTTTCGCGCAGCAGCTTCACCTCCTGCTCAACAGGGTTTCCGCCCAGCTCGGCCTGAATAGCCTTCATCTGCTCCTGCAAAAAGAACTCGCGGTTGTGCTGGTCAATCCCCTTGTGCACCTTTTGCTGGATTTCCGATTTGAGCTCCAGCGCCTGACGCTCGCGCAGCAGTATTTCGAGCAGGGCCGCCGCGCGCTTTTCTATATTGTCTATTTCGAGCAGCTTTTGCTTTTCATCGCCGCTCACCTCAGTGTTAGAGGCCAAGTAGTCGACGAAGAATCGCCTGTTATTGATATTTTTCATGGTAACTCCGGCGTCGGGCGCCAGGTGTGGCGAGAGCTTGACGACCGTCATCGACACATCGCGGATGGTGCTGACGAGCGAGCCGTACTCTTTGCTGGGCGCCGGCACAATATCCTCTACCACCTCTACGGTTGCCACAAAGAACGGGTCGTTTGCAACCATGCGCCCCAGGGCAATGCGCCGCGTCCCTTGCAGGATTATGGTGGTAGAGCCGTCGGGTATTTCGAGCAGGCGCAGTATGCGCGCCGCCGTGCCCACCTTGTGCAAGTCTTCAAAGGTTGGGTCGTCTTGCTTGGCATCGCGCTGCATCACCGCAGCAAGATTTTTGTCGGAGCTGTAAACAGCGCGCGCCAGCTTCACCGACTTATCGCGGCTCATGTTAATGGGCATTATCACGCCGGGGAAGAGCACAGCGTTGCGCAGGACTAATATTGGCAGCTGCTTCGGCACTTCCACCTTGTTCAGGTTCTGCTCATCTCCTTCGGCAAAAACTGGGATAAAGTTATCGTTGCTGTTCGCTGCTTGCATTGTATATGAAAGTTCCATTTTGTAAATAGAAAGTTGATGGTTGATAGCTTAAAGGGCGCTACAGGGGCGGCGCTCACCCGGCGCTGCCCGGTGGCAATTTGCCGGTTAAGCTTAATTGCAAAAGAGCCTTCGATGCCTCGAAAGCTCTTTTTGCGTATTTATGGAAAAACACCGGCAGGGCAAAGGCAAAGCTACGCTTGCGGTGCAGGCCTGTGGTTTTTGTAGCGGCTCATGAACTTATCCACACGGCCTGCCGTATCGACCAGCTTCATTTTGCCGGTGTAGAAGGGGTGCGATGAGCTCGAAATTTCGACCTTGTACAAAGGGTACTCAACGCCGTCAACCGTAATGGTCTCCCTTGTGCTGACTGTTGACTTGGTAATAACAATGCTGTCGTCCGACAAGTCCTTGAAGGCAACCGGACGGTAGTTCTCTGGGTGGATTCCTTTTTTCATTTTTCAGATTGCATAAAAGTAGTTTAGCTTGTTTCCATATTCGGGGGGCAAAGGTAGCATTTTTCCCGTTCAAAACAAAATTCTTTTTTTGAGGCGGTGCATCTCAAATTGTCGCCCAAGCAACCCCGCAGGGATTATACTGCACGCGGGCAGGTTTTGCGCAGTAGTGGCGCTTCCCCGTAGGGGAACGGGGACGCATCATACGCTTTTGCTACTGATATGAATGCCCTAAAGGGCAATGCACAAAACCTGCCCGCGTGCAGTATAGCATAGGGTAAAACCCTATGCGACCCTGAACTACCACAAATATGGTATATTTCCGCTGGATTTTTTTTTTTTGCACGCATGGCTTGGAAATCGTAAAAATTTCGTGTAGCTTTGCGGGGTAAATCCCGCTTAAAAAAAAACCGTAAACCGTAAAGCAATGGCCCGCTACCTTGACCCCAAGAATGATTTGACCTTCAAGCGCATATTCGGG
>JAIRMD010000236.1 GCA_031258915.1 Prevotellaceae bacterium | reverse complement strand
CCCCAGCAGGCTCTACATCGACTACGTGAACGAAACCATCAGGAGCTCGGCCGACTCCACCGGCAACATTCCGGTCAACGTGGAGTACCGCATTCAGAGGAAGAAGAAGTGACGGGGCGCAGCGCGGATTGTGGGCGGCAGCTGCGGAAAATAGTAGCAGCGGATTGAGGATTGAGAGAAAAATCAATAGCGTTCAAAAAAATTGGCGGGGTTTTTATGAGTATGCGTAAATTAGAGGGATGTAGTTTGGAAATTATCATGTACATTTGCACCGGAATTATTCTATTGCCGAAATCTAAAAATCTGAAAACCCATGCTCCGCTTGCTGCTACTCATCATGCTCGCGCTGCCCGTTGCGTTGCCGGCGCAAAAGACGGGCGCGTGGCGCGACCACTTTGCCTACACGCAGGGCGCAGATGTGCTTGTGCAGGGTGGGCAGGTGATTTGCGTAACGTCGGCGGGGCTTATTTTTTTTGACGGCGAGGTGGAAAAAATCTCCAAGGCATCGGGGTTGAGCGACTTTGGGCTGACGGCGGCGCTGTACGATGCGCAAACCGGCTACATCTTTGTGGGGTACGGCAGCGGCAACATAGACGTGCTCCGCAGCGCCGACCCGCGCAAAATCCGTCAGGGCAGCCAGACGAAGAACATCGAAGCGTGGAAAAGCTTCACCACGCACGGGCGAAAGGGCATTAACCGGTTTCTGCGCGTGGACGACCTGATTCTTGCCGCCACCGGCTCGCAAATTCTGGAGATAAAAAGCGACGAAATACGCGCCAACTACTCCGTTGACGAAAACAACGATACGCTCGCCGTGCAGGACTTGGCGCTGCTTGGGGATTTCATAGCAGCGGCAACGCCCAAGGGACTGTACGTGGCGGACAAAAATAACCCAAACCGTTTTGGCTCCAGCAGCTGGCAGCGCAGGCTGGCGGGTAGCAGCGTGATTTCGCTTGCCGTAAGCGGCGGTAAGCTGTACGCGCTGCAAGCCGACGGTGCGCTGCAGGAGGCTACCGGCGATTTGCAGACTTTCACCCATCGGGGCAGCTACCCAAGCCCCCGCGCGCTAAGCGCTACCGGCGACGGCGACCTCTGGGTAGCCACAGCAACCGCGCTGTGCAACGTTCGCAATGCGCAAAAAAATATTTCGAGCTACGGGCTGTCTGCATTCAGCCCGCAAAAGGTGGCGGCCTACAAATCCGGCATCTGCGTTGCAGACCTCGAGCTGGGGCTGGTGGCGAGCGCCGGCGGCGCATTTGTGCAGGCGCAGCCCAACGGGCCGCTAAGCAACCTGACTGTTGCCCTCGCCGAGCACGGCGGCAAGGTTGTTGCAGCAGCCAGCGGAGCGCTGAGCGCGATGGAGAGCAAAGGCGCGTGGACAGGGAGCGCAAGCAGCCTGCTAAGCGGTGCAAAGGCGGTGGCGATAAACCCAGTGAACGCCGCCGAAACATTCGTGGCAACGTCAAGCGGCGTGGTAAGGCTTAGCGGCGGCGCGGCAGAAAAAAAGCTGCAGGGGGAGGACGTGCGCGGCGTGGCCTTCGACCCCAGCGGAACCCTTTGCGCCTTTGCCTCGGGCAGCGCAACCCCCGTGTGGCTGCGCAGCGCCAACGATTCGTGGAGCGGGGTAGCAAGCAGCGCCCTGAGCGCAAAGGCGCTGGCAACGCCGGCGCTGGCCGGCAAAACTTTTTGGGGCGTGGCGGAGGCTAACCTGCTCTACCTCTACTCCCCCGGCGACAACCCTGCCGATGCCGACGACGACAAAGCCTCCGTTTTTCCCGTGCAGGTGGCCGACGACGAAACGTTTTCGGTGGGCAGCATTTACGCGCTGGCCGCCGATTTGAACGGCGGGGTTTGGCTGGGTACCGACAAGGGGGTGGTTGCCTACAGCGCCGCGAGCGATCCCTTTGCAGGCATCCCCCTGGGGCAGCGAATAAAAATCCCCACAGAAATTCCGGGCCAAGCCGCCTACCTGCTACAGTACGAGTTAGTTACGGCAATAGCGGTAGATGGCGGTAACCGCAAGTGGCTGGGCACGCGCGACGCAGGCGTGTTTTTGCAGTCTGGCGACGGCACGGAGCAGCTGCGCACATTCAACGCGCAGAACAGCCCGCTACCCTCCAACAACGTGCTGGACATCGCCATCAACAGCCAAACCGGCGAGGTGATTTTTGCCACAGACAAGGGCATGGTCGGGTTCTACAGCGACGCCACCGCCGGAAAGCCCAGCTTCGACGAGGTGAAAGTTTACCCCAACCCTGTGCGCCCCGGCATGGGATTGGTCGCCATCACCAACCTCATGGAGGATGCCTCGGTGAAGATAACGGACGTATCGGGCAACCTCGTTTTCTTTGCCACCGCCAACGGCGGGTCAACCACGTGGGACGTTCAAAACCTCAACGGGCGGCGCGTGGCGACAGGCGTGTACCTCATCTTCTTAGCCGACAAGTCGGGGCAGGAGAGCCGGGTGGTGAAGCTGCTGGTGGTGAATTGAGATTTAAAGATTTAAAAATTCAAAGATTCAAAGATTCAAATGAACAAGCTCCGCGGGATAGTGCTGCATAGCATCAAGTACGGCGAGTCAAGCGTTATTGCGTACGTTTACACCGATTTGCTTGGGCGGCAAACCTACATGCTCAGCGGGGTGCGCAGCGCAGCGCAGCGCCGCAAGTCGTCGCTCATACAGCCGCTGTTTTTGCTCAACATTGAGGCGTACCCCGAGCGCAGGCGGGGCGCTATGTGCCGCGTGAAGGAATTTTGCGCAAGCGTACCGCTGCAAAGCCTGCCCTTTGACGTGCATAAAAGCGCGGTAGCGCTTTTCATTGGCGAGGTGCTCTACAGGCTCATCCGCGAGGAGGAGCGGAACGAAGCCTTGTTTGGCTTCCTGCACCGGCATATCCTGCTGCTCGACGCAATGCAGCGCGGCGTGTCCGGATTTCACCTCTACTTTTTGGCGCAGCTGGCGCGGCACCTGGGATTCTTACCCGGCAACGCCCACAGCCCGGAGGATGCCTACTTTGATATGAAGAACGGCGTGTTTGTCCCCTTTGCGCCGCTGCACGGCGCGTTCATGGACAAGCCCACGTCGGCGCTGCTGGGCGCGCTCATCAGCGCAAGGGTAGACGACCTGCAGCGCATACGCGCCTCAAGGGAGCAGCGCAACTCCCTGATGCGTAGCCTGCTCGATTACTACTGCACCCACCTCGGCATGGCCAACCCTATCCGCTCGCTGGCGGTGCTGGAGGAGGTGTTTGCGTGAGCTACGCTACGCATCGAGTAGGCATACCCTACCAGCGTTTTTCTGTTGACGCTGTTCCCCTACGGGGAACGGACGCATCATAAAAAAAAATAACGGTAACAAAAGAGCTGAGGAAATAAAAATCAGCCACCTTATTCGTAAAATAAAAGTCGTATATTTGCAGGCAGTATATTTTTAGTTGGTTGAAAAGTTTTATGTCAAAACAGCGTTCGTTGTCGCTTGCTGGCGCGCTGCTAACATCGGCCTTGCCGCTGCTGGCACAGCCCGATTCGGTGAAGAGTGAAAAAGATTATACGCCGCAAATATACGGCGTAGTAAAGGTGAAATTTGAGAACAGCTTCTACGGCAGTGGCCATGCGCGGTTCGATGTCCGCAACTCTCGCTTTGGCGTGCGCGGCAGCGTTTCCGAAAACATGAGCTACCGCACGCAGGTGGAGTTTAGCAGCGAAGGCAAGCTGTCGGTGCTGGA
>JAIRMD010000211.1 GCA_031258915.1 Prevotellaceae bacterium | reverse complement strand
AGCGTGTCGCTTTTGCGGTAGTCGTAGCTGGTTCCAGCTGTCGTTTTGGTAACAACCATATCCGCCGTACTACCATCTCCATTGATGATGGTGCGGCCGACGGGGGGCGCGGTGTCGGGGCGGGCGGGTATCGTATCCTGCGCGCGCAGCGAGGCGAAAGCTCCCACCGCCGTATCCGCCGGGAAGCGCACTAAGAACGCCACCGCCGCGCTTCCTTCGCCCCATCCGGCATCGGCAAACGTCCACGCGCTGTCCGCCGCAACGCTTGTCCACCCGGGCTGCCCCGCCCCCATGAGCTGCAGCGAAGAGTCGGCGGCTACCTCTTCGCGCGCGTAATCAAAGTGGTAGGCTGAGTCCGCAGCAGGCGCGGCGCGGCGCGTGGGTATCGCCAGCGAATCTTGGGGCAGCACCATTGCGCTGTCTGCGTAGCCATCCGAGTAGGCTATGATCCGGTAGTGCAGGGTCGCCTCAGCGCTCAGCGTGTCAAGGTTGAAGAAAGAGGCAATGGAGATGGGGACAACTCCGGTGCCGGGCGTCCACTGATCTTGGTCTTGATCTGCGGCTTGCAGCCCCACGGCCGACAGCAAAAAGGTAATGCTGGAGAGGAATGTTGCTTTCATATTTTTTTTTCACCAGCGGCTAAAAATAATATTTTTGCCCAAAAAAAATTCGGAGAAAGAGTAGCTACTACGCGCACGCACGTAACGTATTAGGCGCTGTGCGTGCGTGCGTAGAATTGGCAATGAAGGAGCAGGACAGCCGTCAATTCTCAATTGCCCATTGTCAATAAAAAAAGTCGTGTGCGAATACCCGCCGCATAAAATCAGCATACCGATTAGTTTTGAACATTTTTTCAACGCCTGCGTAGAATTTTTGTATTATATAGAAAGCAAAGGTAAGTATTTTTTGAAGAAGGATGCAGGAGTTGTTGTTAAATAGTATTAAAGTGAGGTTGGCGCTGCCATTTTCTTTTGGGCCTTCTCCCAGGGTTGGGCATACTTTTTTCATAATCTACAAACAATTGCTATTTTTGTATGTTTTTTATGCGCGTTATGTGCGCAAAGCTTCCGTATTACTTGACACAAAACTGCAAATAGTTGCTTTTCATTCTCATCATAAAAGGTACGCTGGTAGGGTTGCTCGCGTCGGGGCCGCTGGGGCCGGCGGGCGTGCTGTGCATTCAGCGCACGCTCAACCGCGGGCGGCGAGCCGGCTTTTTCTCCGGCATTGGGGTTGCCATTGCCGATACGTTGCTTGCGCTGGTGGCCGTGCTCAGCTTGTCGGCGGTGGAGGAGTGGATAGCCAGCAGAGAAAATGGCCTGCAGCTGCTGATGGGCGTGGTGGTGGCGGCGGTGGGCGTGAAGATAATGCTTACCAACCCTGTGAAGCAGCTGCGCGCGCGCGGAAAGCAGCGAGAGGGCAGCTTGGGAGGGGCGCTGATTTCCCTCTTTTTTCTGGCCCTTAACCCCGTCAACCTCCTGCCGGTACTGTTCTTGATGGGGTTGCTCAAGGTAAGCGTAAGCGGCTTATGGCATACGATTACGGTAGTAATGGCGGTGCTGGCAGGAGCGCTGACGTGGTGGTTTTTTCTGTCCACCGTTGTTTCGCACTACCGCAAATACTTTAAGCTAAGGCAAATGTGGTGGATTAATAAGGTGTCGGGCACCATCATTCTGCTGCTGGGAGCGCTGGCTTTCATCGACGGGCTTGTAAAGGTGATAGGAGCGCTGCTTCTGTAAATCCCTGTCGGGTCATCCCACCCATTTTTTCACATCGTCCACGCTCGGATTGGCAAGCCCCATTTTGTGCTTTTTGTTCACTCCGCACAAGTCGTTGAGCAGCTTGCCGGGCGATGCTTTCTTCAGGGCATCTACGGTAAGGTAGCCCATTTTTTGCACCACCGGAATCCACTCCTCCGGCACGCCCAAAGCGGCGTAGGCTTCGGGCGCATCCCTCACCGCTTTCTTCTCCGGGCGCATCTGCGGGAAAAACAGCACATCCTGTATGGAGGGCGAGCTGGTCATAATCATGGCGAGGCGGTCGATGCCAATGCCCAAACCGGATGTAGGCGGCATACCGTACTCTATGGCGCGCAAAAAATCTTCGTCCAGCAGCATTGCCTCCTCGTCGCCACGCTTGGCAAGCAGCAGCTGCTCCTCGAAGCGGTTGCGCTGGTCGATAGGGTCGTTGAGCTCGCTGTAGGCGTTGCAAATTTCCTTGCCGTTGCAAATGGCCTCAAAGCGCTCTACCAGTTCGGGGTTGTCGCGGTGTCTTTTCGCCAGCGGCGACATTTCTATTGGGTAATCGGTGATGAACGTGGGCTGTATGAGCTTTGCCTCGCAGCACTCGCCAAAAATTTCGTCAACCAGCTTGCCCTTCCCCATCGAGGGGTCTGCCGCCACGCCCAGCTTCTTTGCCGTTTCGCGCAGCGCGGCCTCGTCCATCTCGGAAATATCGATGCCCGTGAAGCGCTCAATGGCTTCGAACATGGTGAAACGCTTCCACGGGCGCTTAAAGCTGATGAGGTTATCCCCCACCTGCACCTCAGTGGTTGCGTACAAGTCCAGCGCAATTTTTTCGACCATTGCCTCTACGGTGTCCATCATCCACCGGTAGTCTTTGTACGCCACGTACAGCTCCATTTGCGTAAATTCGGGGTTGTGAAACCTGTCCATTCCCTCGTTGCGGAAATCTTTGGCAAACTCGTACACGCCCGAAAAGCCTCCCACTATTAGCCTTTTGAGGTACAGCTCGTTGGCGATGCGAAGGTAGAGCGTCATGTCCAGCGCGTTGTGGTGCGTTTTGAACGGGCGTGCGGCCGCGCCGCCGTACAGCGGTTGCAGTATCGGCGTTTCTACCTCAAGCAGCTTTTGCTCATTCAAAAACTCTCGCATTGACCCCATGAGCTTGGCACGCTTCACAAAGGCATCGCGCACATGTGGGTTCACCACCAAATCGACGTACCGCTCGCGGTAGCGCCTTTCGGGGTCGGTAAAGGCATCGTAAACCTGCCCGTCCTTTTCCTTCACAATGGGCAGCGGGCGGATGGACTTTGAGAGCAGCTTCAGCTCTTTGGCGTGTATGGACAGCTCGCCCGTTTGGGTGATGAAAGCGTACCCCTTTACGCCTACAATATCTCCAATGTCGAGCAGCTTTTTAAACAGCGTGTTGTAGGTTTTTTTCTCCTCGTCGTCGGCAGGGCAAATATCGTCGCGGCGCACGTAAACCTGAATGCGCCCCTGCTCGTCCTGCAGCTCAAAAAACGAGGCGCTGCCCATAATTCTGCGGCTCATAATGCGCCCCGCAATGCTGACATCTTGAAAATTATTTTTTTCGGGGGAGTACTCTTTGGCAATCTGCACGCTGCTTGCGTTTACGTCAAACTCTTCGGCAGGGTAGGGGTTTATGCCCATTTCGCGAATCTTCTCCAGCGATTGGCGCCGCACGAGCTCTTGCTCTGAAATGTCGATGTTCATGTTTACTGTAAGTTTATAGACAGGTACTGTTACTGT
>JAIRMD010000162.1 GCA_031258915.1 Prevotellaceae bacterium | reverse complement strand
CCCTTTATCGAAAGCCTTACTCATGACAGCTACATTATTCAGGCAGAGAGGATTACCGATAAACGTTACAGTACTCAGCTGGATAAGCTGCTGAGCCTTTTTGAGCAGAATCATTTCCTCTACGAGGGCTCCGAAGTGAGCAAGCAGTATCGCGTTCAATCATACGACGACGACATACAGCTAATCACCTCTGTTCTTCATGAGATGGTAGCCGACCCCAAAGAGCGCGAAGAGATAGAAAAGGAAGCAGAAGCAATACGCATTCTCAACGATTTGTTTTTGAACAAATACAGAGAACAAAAGCAAATAAATGCCAAAGCAATTGAAGAAAAAGATAAGGTGATTGAAGAAAAAGAAAAAATGATAGACGAAAAAGAAAAAGTAATCGAAGAGCAATTTAAGCAAATTGCAGAGTTGAAACACATGTTAAGAAGTAAAAAATAATCACTATGGCCATGAAAAAAAAATTGCTGCATAAATTATCGCTGCTGCACAAGGAAGTTTTGCTTTGTACAGCGCTGCTGGTTACCGTTCCTGTAGCATCCAACGCTCAGGGAAACCGAACGGGTAAAGAAGACAAGATGGATAAGTTCGCCGCAAAGCGCAGCGTAGCCCAAGCGCGTGTCGATAAGGCCGAAGCCGACAGAGAATCAGCCGACAGCCTTATTGCGGAGGGTGCTCGGTTGAAAAAAGAGGGAAACCTTGAGCTGGAGCAGCTGCTCGACGCTCAGGAGAGCTTGGAGAAACGTATATTTGATGTTGAGCTGCCTGCTGCCGAAAAGCAGAGCAACTCCCCAGATAAGCAAGAGCAGAAGCTGGGGAGGGAAAAAAGAAACGAAATTCGCAAAACCTACAACGCCGAGATCAAATTGCTTCAAGCACAACATGCGGAAATCCAAAAAAAAATAAAAGATGCGGAAAAAAATGGAGCGCGCGGGCAGGAAAAAATGAAGCTGGCCGACAAAGCGCGGAAAGAAGCCATAGCCGCCCTCAAAGCGGTAGAGAAAGAAATTGCAGATTATGAAGATGGAGAAAGAGCCAAAGAACGCGAAGCACAGCAGCTGCAGAAAAAAAAGGAAAGCGAAGAAATAGCCAAACAAAAGCAGAAAGAAGCAGCAGAGCAGAAAAAACAAAAGGATAAAGAGGATGCCTTGACAAAAAAAGAAGCCGAGAAAGCAAAAGCTACTCAGAATAGAGAAAAAATAAAGAGCAAAGAAGCAGAAAAGCGGGAGAAAGAAAAAGCAGCGCTACAAAGGCAGAAAGAAAAAGATGCCGCCAAGCGCGAAGCTGAAAAGGCCGCAGCTGCTAATAAACAGAAAAAAGGAAAAGCGGCAGGCAAATAAGCACGTTGGCAATGAATTTTGTTGGTATTATACCGGCACGATACGCCTCATCCCGCTTTCCGGGCAAGCCCCTTGTCGACATCGGTGGGAAGCCAATGGTATGGCGCGTGTATGAGCAAGCGCAGCGTGCGCTTGTTCACGTTTTTGTCGCTACCGACGATGAGCGCATTGCTGTCGCCGTAAAAGAACGTGGCGGAAATGTCGTCATGACTTCCGCCTCCCACCAAAGCGGCACCGACCGCTGCGCCGAAGCCATTCTGAAAGTAGAGGCAACGCTTGGGCAAAAGTTTGATGTTGTTGTCAACGTGCAGGGCGACGAGCCCTGTATCGACCCCCAGCAGCTGGAGCTGCTCAAAGGTTGCTTTACCGATGCCGGCGCGCAGCTGGCTACGCTGGTAAAAGTTTTCGGCAAAAGCGAAGATGTATTCTCACCCAACAGCCCTAAGGTGGTGGTCGATGCAAACGGCTACGCGCTCTACTTTAGCCGGTCGGCTATTCCCTACCTCCGCAGTACGGCGCAAGCGCGCTGGCCGGAGAGCTACCCTTTTTACAAGCACGTTGGCCTCTACGCCTACCGCGCCAGCACGCTACAGCAAATATGCCGGCTACCGCAAAGCTCGCTGGAGCTGGCCGAGGGGCTGGAGCAGCTGCGCTGGCTCGAAAATGGCTACCGCGTTAAGGTTGCCGTAACCGAGCTGGAAACATGGGCTATTGACGCGCCGGAGGATTTGGAAAAGCTGAGAGAGAGGTTTTTCTAAATGGAAGCGCAGCATCACTATAATAAACCAACAGCGCTGAAAACAAAAACAAAATATCAGCTTACTACATTAGACGTTGAACCCAGAAACCCAATGAAATCGTGCCTTTTTATTGATAGAGATGGTACGCTCATCAAAGAGCCTGCCGATGAGCAGGTGGATAGCCTCGAAAAGCTGGAGTTCGCTCCGGGAGCGCTTCGCGCCATGTACTACATCGCCAGCGAGCTCGACTTTGAGCTGGTGATGGTTACCAACCAGGATGGCTTGGGCACGGCATCGTTTCCCGAAAAAGACTTTTGGCTCGTGCAAAATAAAATGATGCGCTGCCTCGAAAACGAGGGCGTTACGTTCAGCGACGTGTGCATTGACAGGTCTTTTCCGCACGAAAACCTGCCCACGCGCAAGCCGGGTACGGGCTTGCTGACGAAGTACATGGCGGGCGATTACGATTTGGCAAATTCATTCGCCATTGGCGACCGGATATCCGACGTGCAGCTCGCCAAAAATTTGGGAGCAAAAGCCATCCTCTTTGGCGATGCAAGCCGCAGCGAGGCGCTTGCGGCGGAGGGGCTATCCAGCTGCTGCGAGTTGGTTACGCAGGACTGGATGAAGATTTACGAGTTTTTGAAGTGCGAAACCCGCGCGGCAAAGGTAACCCGCACAACCGCCGAAACGGATATTTGCGTGCAGCTCGACCTGGACGGCAGCGGAAAATCGCAAATCAGCACGGAGCTTCACTTCTTTGACCACATGCTGGAGCAGATAGCGCGACACTCGGGCTGCAACCTGAGCATCGCCGCCAAAGGCGACCTGCACGTCGACGAGCACCACCTCATCGAGGATGTAGGCATCGCGCTGGGCGAAGCCATCCACAAGGCGCTGGGCAGCAAGCGCGGCATTGAGCGGTACGGCTTTGCGCTCCCCATGGACGACTGCCTGGCGCAGGTAGCGCTTGACTTTGGCGGACGCTCGTGGCTGATTTTTGACGCTGACTTCAAGCGGGAAAAAATAGGAGATTTCCCTACCGAAATGATATACCACTTCTTCAAGTCGCTGAGCGATGCCGCCAAGATGAACTTGAACATACAGGCATCGGGCGATAACGAGCACCACAAGCTGGAGGCTATCTTCAAGGCGCTGGCGCGCGCCATGAAGGCCGCCGTAAAGCGCGATGCGCTGAGGTATGAGCTGCCGTCAACGAAGGGGAAGATATGAGAGCTAAGAACGAAGAGTTGAAAATTGAAAATCATAAGCGATGGGCTACAGGCGGGTTGGCTGCGGAATAGCAGCGTACCTTTTTTTCTCCCTTTCGCTCTGCGCCCAAAAGGTGAGCGTGGGCTTGTTTTTTGACGTGCCGGTGCGGGCGGCGACGTTTGCGGTGCAAAGCGGCAGCTACGCCATCATTGTGGACGACACGCTGCTGATTGCGGCAATCGACAGGGGGGGGGCCATGCAGCTATCGCACGGTAGCAGCGGCCTGAGGCTGCGCATTTCGGGCGAAAGCATGGGGGTATTCTCCTCCGTAAAGGCAGTAGGCATGGGCGACGAAGGGATTTTCTCAATTACCTGCATCAACCCTCCGCGCCCCTCGCGCAGCTACACCCAGCACGCTTTTATCCGTAGCGCCAGCGACGGCAGCGGTATGCTTATCGTCAACCAGCTCGACGAGCATTTTTACCTGAACGGCGTTGTGGAGGCCGAAACGGGCTGCGCTGCAAAGCCCGAATTTTTCAAAGCGCAAGCCATCCTTTCCCGTACCTACCTTTACGCGCACTTCAACCGCCACGCCAAAGACGGGTTTAACCTCTGCGACGGCGTACACTGTCAGGCGTACAACGGCTTGCTTACGCGCTGCCGGCGTATTCGCGATATGGTGGGCGAAACCGAAGGAACGATTGTGATTGATGGGGGAAAACGCCCCATAACGCCATCGTTCCACGCCAACTGCGGTGGACAAACCTGCCACTCCGAAAATGTGTGGCGCGAAAAGCTCCCCTACCTGCGCTCGGTAAAAGACGGCTACTGCAAGTTCCTGTCGGGGGCGCGGTGGCAAAAGCGCATAGCGCTGAATGAATGGCGCCACTACATGGGCAAAAACGGTATTCGCGCAAAGACCCCCAAGCAATTTGAGTTTGCGCAGGCTTCGCGCAAAAAGTACTACGAGGTGAATGGAAAAAAAGTAGAGCTGGCCAAAATACGCCAGCGCTTTGGGCTGCGCTCCACCTTTTTTGAAGTGCAGGTGGCCGGCAACGATGTGCTGCTAACGGGCAGAGGCTACGGGCACGGCGTGGGCTTATGCCAGGAGGGTGCCATGCAAATGGCGGAGCGGGGAATGACGTGCGAAAATATCCTGCATCGCTACTACACCAACACCCGCATCGTCAACTTCAACAAAGCTCGCAGCACGCCCGCCATGCAGCAAGACAGCATGCTTTTCCTTTTCAACCCGTGGCGCAACGAAACGCCCGACACCACCACCTTCATTGACGACAACGTGGCACGCGCAGACAGCATCGAGGCGCAGCCACCGAGCGCCGAGTAGAGTGAGCGGCGCAGGTCTTCACAATTTCCCTTATCGACTCCAAGCCTATCTCTTCGATGTTTATCTTTTGTGGAGCAACGAACAGGTAGCCCTCGGCATCGTCGGCGGCGCGGAGGGTCGAAAAATCATTTACGGTGCAGGCGAATACGAGGTCGAGCGTAAAGTAAACCACCCCGCCAAAGAGGTAGCGGTTGGGGAATGAGCCAAAAAATTGCAGCCCGCTCACTTCCAGGTTTAGCTCCTCGCGCACCTCGCGGGTAACAGCGTGCTCTGCCGTCTCGCCTATATCCACAAAGCCGCCCGGCAGGTCGAGCGTTCCCTTCGCGGGGTCGTATCTGCGGCGCACAAAAAGCAGCTCGCCCTGCGCGTTGGCAATGAGGGCAACGGTTGCCGCCGCCTCGTTGGTGTACAGCTTGTGGTGGCAGGCGCCGCAGCGGTGCGACTTTGCGCCATCCCACACGAACTCTTTTGCCCCGCAAAAGGGGCAAAACTTAAATACATGTGATGGGTAAAAATCAGAAACCATCAGGTTAATAAAGCGAAGTTACTTGCTCAACGGCCTTAAACAGCTCATCCACCTGCTCCGGCGAGTAGCCCTCGGATTTATACGCCAGCCTGCCGGAGGCATCGAAGAGGTAGCAGCGGGGGATAGTTTTTTCGGCAAACATAGCGTAAACTTTACGCTGAGGGTCGGCGTAAGCGGGGAACGTGAACGCCTGCTGCCGCCACAGCGTGTCAACGTCGGCGGAGGTTTGCTCGCGGGCAAAGGCTACAATGGCAATTTTTCCGGCAATTTCTCCGCTTGCGCCGTACTTTTCGTAAAGCTCCTGTATGCGCGGCAGCTCCGACTGGCATCCGGAGCACCACGTGGCAAAAAATACGATGAGGCTTGGCTTGCCAAGCAAGCTTTGGGAGGTTGTCGTGGTCGTCAAATCGAACACGGGCATGCGGTCGCCTACCTCAACATTCCGGACTCCGGAGGCGCACGAGGCCACAGCGGTAGCGTCTACTAATGAAAACAGTACGCTTTTCATTTTTTTTTACATTATTTGGTTGGTTTTACGATGCTGCGAGCAGCATTGCTTCCGCCCGCAAAGAAAGATAGCAAAAATCAGCAAATCACATCAAATCCGGTGTAGCTTTGCAGCGCCGGTGGGATGTGGATACCCTTTTCGGTTTGGTTATTTTCGAGCAGTGCGGCTACAATGCGCGGCAGGGCCAGCGAGCTGCCGTTGAGCGTGTGCAATAGGTGCGTTTTTTTGTCTTCAGCGCGGTAGCGGCACTTGAGGCGGTTGGCCTGAAAGCACTCGAAGTTGGACACCGAGCTTACCTCCAGCCACTTTTGCTGCGCGGCGGAGTAGACCTCAAAATCGAATGTGAGCGCCGAGGCGAAGCTCATGTCGCCGCCGCAGAGCTTGAGGATACGGTAGGGCAGAGCGAGCTTCTTCACGATGCTCTCCACGTGCGCTACCATGCTCTCCAGCGCAGCGTAGGAATTTTCGGGCAGCTCAATGCGCACAATCTCCACCTTGTCAAACTGGTGCAGACGGTTGAGGCCGCGCACATCCTTGCCGTACGAGCCTGCCTCGCGGCGGAAGCACGGCGTGTAGGCCGTGAGCATAACGGGCAGCTCGGCAACATTCAAAATCACGTCGCGGTAGATGTTGGTTACCGGAACTTCGGCGGTGGGGATAAGGTAAAAATCATCGGCGGTGGCGTGGTACATTTGCCCCTCCTTGTCGGGTAGCTGGCCTGTGCCGAAGCCCGAAGCGGCGTTGACCATGTGCGGCGGCATCACCTCGCGGTAGCCCGCCGCCGTGTTTTCGTCGAGGAAGAAGGAGATGAGCGCGCGCTGCAGCTTGGCGCCTTTGCCCTTGTAAACGGGAAAGCCCGCCCCCGTTAGCTTGTTGCCCAGCTCAAAGTCGATGATGTCGTACTTTTTCGCCAGCTCCCAGTGCGGCGCGGTGCTGCCGGCCAGCGTTGGGATGCTGCCGCCCTGCCGCGCCACCACGTTGTCCTCGGCGGTTTTGCCGGCGGGCACCTGCTCGCTCGGCAGGTTGGGCAGCAGCACCAGCTTGTCGCGCAGCGAGCGCTCTGCCGCCTCCAGCTTTTGCGCCAGCTCAAGCGATAGCGCCTTCAGCTCGGCCACGCTTGCCTTTGCCGCTTCGGCAGCCTCTTTGCTGCTCTGCTTCACGAGTGCGCCAATCTCTTTGGCGGTGGCGTTCTGCTGCGCAAGGTTGGCATCCAGCGCCGTTTGCGTCGCCTTGCGCTCGTCGTCCAGCGCAACGATTTCGGCTACTATGGCCTTCGCGTCAAACCCTTTTACGGCTAATCGCTCTACTACGGTAGCGGTTTGCTCGCGGATAATTTTTAAAGTAAGCATAATTAGAGGGTTCGGGTTTCAGATTTCAAATTTCGGCCATGCCATCAAACGCCTGCAAAGAAAAAAACCCCTCTACAAAACGCGAGGGGCCTTAACATTAACGCTTGAGGTAGCGCTACCTACGCTGCGGCCGCTGCTGCTACGGGCAGCACCGAGACGTATGACTTTCCGTTTGATTTTTTCTTGAACACTACCGTGCCGTCAATCAGGGCAAAAAGCGTGTGGTCGCGCCCCATGCCGACGTTTACGCCGGGGTTGTGCACCGTCCCGCGTTGACGGACAATGATGTTACCCGCTTTTGCCCGCTGTCCGCCAAAAAGCTTCAGGCCAAGGCGTTTACTTTCCGAGTCGCGTCCGTTCTTTGAGCTGCCGACGCCTTTTTTGTGTGCCATACTCCGTAAGTTTTTTTATGCGTTAATACTCTCTATCTGAATGCGCGTGAAGCACTGCCGGTGGCTGTTCTGCTTCTGGTAGCCTTTTCTGCGCTTCTTTTTAAACACAAGCACCTTGTCGCCCTTGAGGTGACTCAGGATTTTTGCGCTTACTGTGGCATCTTGTATACAAGGCGTGCCAACGTTTACCTTTCCGTCGTCATCGGTGAGCAGGACTTTATCAAAGCTTACGGATGCTCCCTCAGCATCCTGAAGACGGTGAACAAAAAGCGTTTGATCTTTTGCAACTTTAAATTGCTGGCCTGCTATTTCTACAATTGCGTACATGCAGTAAAAAATGGGTTACAATCAATACTCCTTCAAATTTTGAGGAGTGCAAAGGTACAAAGATTTTGCAATCTGGCAAAGGAAAAAAGCTGCTTTTCCCCAAAAAATATTTTCGGTCAATGATTTTTAGCTTTAAAAAGGGGTGCTCGAGGCAAAAATACCTTGCTAGAATTTTCCATAGTAAGGTTGTTTTGCTAAAAGATGGGTGGAAATGAGGCTTGCTACCTTCCCTTCAAAATGGCGAGCAAAAAGCGGAAGTAGTAGCTGCCAAAAAAAAATCCATGCTTACTTGCCCTTTGTTGAAAATCTTTTGTACTTTTACAGCGTTAACTTTAAAAGTACCCTTGTTCTTGCTCCGAAATTTTTGGGGCAAGGATTTTTGTTGGCGGCATCCATTATTCTACTATTTCATTGGTACAGATTTCAATAGAACATGGATGCCACCCAGTTTACGGGCAGGTAATACAAACGAGGCGAAGAATTATGGATGCTATCTTAATTTTGGTGGGCGCAGCGGCAGGTTTTGCCGCTGTCGTTGCCGCTCTGATCCTGCGCGGCAGGGCCGGGAGCGTTTCAAAGGCCGACTACGAGGCGCTGAGCGGCAAGTTTAGCGAAACAAACGTGCAGCTGAAGGTTGCGGAAGACCGGCTTTGTGCGCAGCAGCAGGAGCGTGCGCACCTAACACAAAAAGTCGAGGCGCTGGAGGCGGGTAGCGCTCAGCTGCAGGTCAAGCAGGCTGCGCTCGAAGCAACGGTCAAGAGCGACGAGCGGAGAATTGCCGAGCTGCTGGCTTCGCTGGCGGAACGGGCGCAGCAGAGCGAGGAGAAGCAGGCAGAAGTCAACCTGCTGAAGCAGCAACTGGCAGAAAAAAGCGCCGCCAGCGCATCGCTCTCCAACAACCTGAAGGCGCAGCAGGAGGCGCTGGCAAAGCAGCAGGAGGAGCTGGCGCTGCTGCGGGAGAAGCTGACGAAAGCGGTAGCCGAAAACAGCGCGCTGACGGCAAACAGCAAGGCGCTGGCCGAGAAGCTACAAACCCAAAAAGACGAAATTGTAGCCATCCAAAAAGCAGCTCACCTGCAGTTTGAAAAAATAGCCTCCCAAATTATGGAGGAAAAAAGCGGAAAGTTCACGGAGGTCAACAAGGCCAACATTGAGGCCATCCTGAAGCCGCTGGGCGAGAATATCAGCAGCTTCAAAAAGAAAGTAGAGGAAACGTACGACAAGGAGTCGAAGCAGCGGTTTTCGCTCGAAGAAAAAGTGAAAGAGCTGGTTGAGCAAACGAACAGGGTCAGCAGCGAAGCCAACAACCTCGCAACCGCCCTGAAGGGTCAGGCCAAAAAGCAGGGCAACTGGGGCGAAATGATTCTTGAGAGCATCCTCCAGCAGTCGGGGCTGGTGAAGAACAGGGAGTACTTCCTGCAGCAGACCATCAGGGGCGAGGATGGCAAAAGCTTGCGCCCGGACGTTTTGATTAAGCTGCCTGATGACCGGGTAATCATTATCGACTCAAAGGTTTCGCTGGTGGCGTACGACCGCTTTTCGTCGGCAGATACGGTGGACGAGCAGGCCGTCCACCTGAACGAGCACTTGAAGTCCATCTACGGCCACATTGACGAGCTGAGCGCCAAAAGCTACGACAACCTCGAGAAGTCGCTGGACTTCACGATGATGTTTGTCCCCATAGAGCCGGCCTACCTGCTCGCCATACAAAACGACCCCAACTTGTGGGCTTACGCCTACGCCAAGCGAATTTTACTGATAAGCCCAACCAACCTCATCGCCTGCCTGAAGCTGATGGCCGACCTGTGGAAGCGGGAGATGCAGAGCAAAAACGCGCAGGAAATCGTGAGGCGGGGCGAGCTGCTGTACGACAAGTTCGTTTCGTTTGCCGAAACCCTCGAAGACGTTGGGCGGCACCTTGACAGGACGCAGCAGTCATACGCAACCGCTATCGGCCAGCTCAAAGGTGGCGGCGGGAACTTGGTGGGGCAGGCCATAAAGCTGAGGAATCTGGGGCTTAAATCGAGCAAGGAAATCCCTGCGGCTTTGCTTCCGCTTGACTTTGAGCCGGAGCAAGCCGCTAAGCCGGTAAAGCAAATAAAAGAATTTCAGCTTCCAGATTCCGGAGAGGGGGTAAGGCAAGCTGAAGAGGTAAAAGAGCTGTAGGCTATTTTTTGTTGAAAATAATAAAAGTGAGCAATGAAGCAGAAAGATTACTATGGTATATTTAGCTGGAAATCGTTACGGAGTGAGGCCATCAGCGTTGCCGAAAGGGAGCCTCTTCTCAAAAATCTGCTCAGGCAGATGGTTATTGAGCACGACTGCTTTGAGCAGGCGCTGGCGGCCATTCTTACCAACCGGTGCCTCTTTATTCACGAGGGCATTAACCTGCACAAAGCCATAGCAGATGCGCTGGAGCAGGACAAAGGCATTGCGCAAAATGCCGCGTATGACCTTACGGCGATAGTTGACAAAGACCCAGCCGCCGAAACTTTTCTCGAGCCGTTTTTGTTTTATAAAGGCTACCACTCGCTGGAGCTGCACCGGGTTGCCCATCGGCTGTGGACAGGCGGGCAGCGCTACCTTGCCTGCTACATCCAGAGCCGGGTATCGCAGCTCTACGGCGTGGATATTCACCCCGCCGCGCAAATAGGCAAGGGCATCTTTATTGACCACGCCACGGGGCTTGTGGTGGGCGAAACTGCCGTCATAGATGACAACGTTTCTATCCTACACGGGGTAACGCTGGGCGGGACAGGGAAGGAAACGGGGAAGCGCCACCCGACAATCCGAAAGAACTGCCTGCTGGG